>JAICRQ010000214.1 GCA_025966435.1 Anaerolineales bacterium
AAATATGTAGCAGTGGTTTCATGTATATTAAGAATACGTTTCCCGTGTGACAACGGTTTTACAGAGAATCTGTCCTTAGATCAATCATGCCGCTGAATTCTGTCACGTTCGGCAATACATCCGAAAGGCGCATGGTTGCCGTTACAAAGTCTAACAGTCATATAGCCGCCCTTGTAAACGGGATCCAAGATGTACCCCTTCGTAAAAGTAGATCTCACGCTCCAGCGAAGCGCTAATCAACCCATCCATACCGGGTGAGTGTACCATAGTCAAACGGCGCATCCTGCGGATGCAACGTTCCTTTAGCTGATACGGGCAGAGTTCAATATCTGCAATACACGCGTCTACTAGCAGAGTAGATTGACAATACCTGTGTTCGCATATGGTTGCGCCGTGCATGTTTTTGACCTACAATATTACGATGTTAATTTATGATCTAGATCTGTCTGATCTCACACAGCTCCTCAACGAATGGAATGAACCTGCCTACCGCGCTAAGCAGATCTGGCAGGGCCTGTACCAGCATTTTTATGACACGCCGGAGAAATTTACAAGCCTGCCTAAGTCCCTGCGTGAAAAAATGGACTCCCTCTTCGACTCCCCCATCAAGCCAAAACTGTACCTGGACTCCTCGGACGGGCAGACGCGCAAGACATTGTTCGAGCTGCGCGATGGGCAGGTGATCGAAGCAGTGTTGATGAAATATGACCCCGATACTTTCACAGGGAGGGGACGCCGGACACTTTGCATCTCCACACAGGCGGGCTGCGCGATGGGCTGTGTCTTCTGTGCCACGGGTCAGATGGGCTTCAAGCGCCACCTCTCCAGCGGAGAGATTATTGCCCAGGTGATGTACTACGCCCGCATGTTGAAGGAACAGAACGAAGTCGTTACAAACATCGTCCTTATGGGCATGGGCGAGCCATTCCACAACTACAACAACACGATGGAGGCGATCGATCGGCTCAATGACCCGGATGGCTACAAATTCGGGGCGCGTCGGTTCACGATCTCGACTGTGGGACTGGTCCCGATGATCCGGCGCTTCGCGGACGAAAAGCGGCAGGTCAACCTTGCCATCTCCCTCCACGCTGCAGACGACGAATCGCGGGTCAGTATGTTACCGATCAATAAGAAATACAAGATCGACGATGTAATTGAGGCATGCCGCTATTACATTGCGCAGACGGGACGGCGTGTGACCTTTGAATGGGCTCTGATCCACGGCGTCAATGACACGCCAGAAGTTGCCCAGAAGCTTGCGTCCAGGCTCAAGGGGCTGTTGTGCCACGTGAATGCCATTCCCCTCAATCCCACGGCGGGCTATGAAGGCCATGCTACAGATCGTCAGCGGGCGGCATTATTCAAGAAAGCTCTGGAGCAGGCGGGAATTCCCTGCACGATACGTATGAAAAGAGGTATCGACATCCAGGCGGGCTGCGGTCAGTTGGCTGGGGCTGTTTCCTCTTAATGATAAAAGAAATAAAAAAAACTGTTGTAATTAACTGGCTATGCGCAGAAAAGTTCCGATACGAACTGTGAAGATTCTCAATCTCTCAGGCGTTAATCCTGTAGAACGCATGACAGAAGCCCACGCATCGCGACAGCGGCTGATCGCGGAGTGCATCGCTGGTAACCAGGATGCAATTGAAGCGCTCGTCCGCGAGTATGAGGCGGGCGTCTTTCGGCTGGCTTTCTCCATCCTTGGCGATCATGCAGAAGCGCATGAAGTCACGCAGGAGACGTTTCTGTCGGCATTACGGGCTTTGCCTTCGTATCGCGAACAGAAATCATTCAGAGCCTGGCTGTGCATGATTGCTTTGAACCACAGCCGCAGTCATCTCCGCAAACGAAAGCTTCTGGATCGTCTGCGGTCTTCCCTTACAACCATCTTTCGTATGGAGATGGAAAAGCAAGCCTCTCCGGAAGAGACTGTGATCCAGAACGAAAAGGAAGCAACCCTCTGGCGCTGTATCAATCAACTGGATGAACGACACCGGATCGTCCTTGTGCTTCGTTATTTCCATGACCTATCGACTGCCGAGATCTCGGAAATCCTGTCGGTTCCTGAGGGAACTATCCATTCCAGGTTGTACGGCGCGCGTGAGAAATTGAGAAATAGCATGAAACAACTGCATGGAGATTAAGTAAACATGCCTATTACGCACGAACAGGCTCAGAAGCTGATTCAGTTGAATCTAGATCAAACCTTGAGCAGGGAAGAATCAGCGACACTAATTGCACATCTTAGCAGTTGCCGTCAGTGCGCGGCTTACGCCAGTGAGATTAAAGAGGTGACGAATCTACTCTCTCCCCTGATGAAACGCCAGGGGAACGTTCAGCCTGCCCCCCTCTCGGTCCGTACGCTTATAGAAAAAAGTGAAAAGCTACAGTTGAGGTCAATATTGGCTATGCGCACGGCAGCGGCGAGTCTAGTCGTTATGGCGCTATTCTTTAGTGCATGGCAGTTCCTGTTATCAGTCCCATCACCGTCGAGTCGGATGTCATCGGCGATCCCACCCGCGCCGACACCCTCCAACCCTACCACCCAAACCGTCAGCACCGAACTGACACACGAAGGCTGTGCAGTCCTGTTGTACACGGTACAAGAACAGGACACGCTTGCCAGTATCGCCGAGCAGTTTTCAGTTTCGGAACAAACCATCCTGGAAGTCAACCGGCTCGAAGCAGAAGCAGTCCGCGCTTCAATGGAATTGATGATACCAATTTGCCATTTCACACCAACCGGCACATTTCACGCCGCAACGTTCACCACAACCCTTACCCCGGTGCTAAATTTCAAGACATCCACCCCTGGCGGATAGAGATTAATAAATCATTACACCCTGGCGCGCTAACTTGTCAGAACATTCAGATTGAAGTATAAGTCCACAATCTCATTGAAAATAAGGTCTTATGGATAACACGAACAAACTTACCTGGAACAAAATTACCTGGCTCGAACGTCCCATTCACCCCGCCCTGTCGGCAATCACCGTCGAAGTTGCTTTGTTCGCAGGGATCATTCTCCTGGCGATCTTCACACGGTTTTATGACCTTGAGACGCGCGTGATGAGTCATGATGAGAGCCTGCATACCTATTTCTCCTGGCTTTTGTATCGTGGACAAGGATACCAGCACACGCCCATGATGCATGGTCCCTGGCAGTTCCATTGGATCGCGCTGAGCTACTTCCTGTTCGGCGTCAGCGATTTTACGGCGCGCATCCCGGCGGTTTTGTTCAGCATAGCTACAGTTGCGCTGATCTGGTACTGGCGGCGCTATCTCGGAAGGACTGGCGCCCTGGTCACAGCCCTGTTGATGGTAGTTTCGCCCTACATGCTGTACTATGGAAGATATGTGCGAAACGAGTCATATGCCGGGCTGGCAGGGGTTCTGCTGTTGTATGCCGTCCTGCGCTACCTCGATAACGGCAGAGCCCGTTATCTGGCGCTCATCACATTGGCAACTGTTCTGCACTTTACTGCCAAGGAGACTGCTTTCATCTATACCGCACAGGTACTGGTCTTTTTAGGAGTTTACTTCGTCATCCAGGTTACCCGAAGGCCATGGCAGGAAAACCGAGGACTATACAAAACATTTATCCTCGCGCTCGTGGCAGCGGCTCTCCTGCTGGCGATCGGGGGAACAGCAGCCTATTTCAGCCAGTCTCACGAAACCTTGACGGGGACGGAAACCGCCGCCCCGGTAAACCCAGGAGATGCGCCCACAGAACTTGCCCCGGCAGACCAGTCATCAATATTTCCAAAGGCTGTATTAGCGGCGGGTGTTCTCCTGCTTTTGGCCGCTGGTCTGATTTATTTCCTTCAGGCGTATGTCTGGCACAGGCTTCCGAAGAATCGCGCGTTTGATTTGATTATCCTGATCGTCACGTTTGTGCTGCCTATGGCAACAGCCTTTCCGATCGACTGGCTGAAGGAGAGGCTTAATGTCACGGTGCCCACCGATGCTGCTTCTGTCAGCACATTGGATTCACGTGCGCTGATGATCATCGGAGCTTTTGTCGTTGTGTTTTTTATCCTTTCGATCATCATCGGCATACTCTGGAATCGCGACTGGTGGAAATACGCAGCGGTCTTCTGGGGTGTATTCACCATCTTTTACACGACCGTCTTCACCAATGCAGCTGGCTTTTTCACAGGAATCATCGGTTCACTTGGTTACTGGCTTGTGCAACAGGGTGTAGAACGCGGCAGCCAGCCCGAATATTATTATGTACTGGTTCAAATCCCGATGTATGAATTTCTGCCCGCCATTGGGAGCCTTGTAGCAATCGGCTTAGGGCTGAAAAAGCTGCGCGATGAAAGGTTTATCACAACAACTTCTGAACCGCCAACAGAAATCGTGGCAAGTGAAACATCACCAGCCGAACTACCCGCCGACGTTGAGATGGAAGAATTAGAAACAGAACAATCGAATTTTGGAACATTCTTTGGGCTGACACTCTGGTGGGTATTCAGCAGTATTCTTGCGTTTACCGTCGCAGGCGAAAGAATGCCGTGGCTCACCTATCATATGGCGTGGCCCATGATCCTGCTCTCAGGCTGGGCGATCGGGCAGCTGATCGACTCGCTTGCGCCGCGCCTCGCTCTCGAGAAGCCTCAGCGCCTGGGGCTTGCCCTGCTGGTTTTGACTGTCTTCGTGCTTGCCGCCTTCAACAGCGTGCGGTCTCTCTACGGTGGGTCACCGCCGTTTCAGGGGACGGAGCTAGAACAACTCCAGGCAACTGCTGCATTCATCTTCCCCTTTATCACCATGATTCTGACAGGCGCGTTTCTGGGATATATGATGCGGGACGATCTCATGAGTCTTGGCATCGTAGCGCTGATGGTTTTGGCGCTGATCACCCTGGGCGCAAGCATCATCAACGGGTCATCGCTACTGGTTGCGGCATCCACAGTGGCTGACCCGGCTGCTCCTGCGCAGTCTTCTTCGGAGGCGCTGCGGTTTGGCGCCGCGGTGCTTGCGTTTCTCGGAAGCATCATTGGCATCATTTACTTATGGCGGCAGCAACGCAGCAGTTCCTTTGTCAGCCTGGTCGTCTTGACCGTCTTCGGTTTGCTTTTCATTCAGACCGTGCGTACATCCTTCCGGGCTGCTTACATCAACTACGATAACGCCACCGAATATCTTGTCTATGCTCATGGCGCGACCGGCGTCAAAGAGGTGATGTCACAGGTGGAGGAGATCTCCGAGCGCACCGCGGGAGGGTTAAATGCCATCGTCGCCTACGATGCCAGCGCGCCGGACACCGGCGTTTCATGGCCGATGGTCTGGTACCTTCGAGATTTCACCGCCCTTCGTTCCTTCGACTCGCCCACACGCTCTCTGCGCGATGCAGTGGCTGTGATCGTGGACCAGAAGAACTTCGACAAGATCACCGCCGCGCTAGGTGATGAGTTCTACCAGTTCGATTACATCCGCATGTGGTGGCCCAACCAGGACTACTTCAATCTGGATCGGACGCGTGTGTTGAATGCGATCACCAACCCCCAAATCCGTGAAGGTATCTTCAATATCTGGTTTAACCGCGATTACACAACCTACTCACAGGCGATCGGAAGCACATCAATGACGCTGACCACCTGGCAGCCAGCCGACCAAATGCGGCTCTACGTCCGCAAGGATGTAGCGGCAAAGATCTGGAATTATGGCGTAGGACCCGTCGATGCGCCGGTCGCCGTCGATCCGTATGAAGCCGGCACCGTAATGATTCCCGCCGACCAGATCTTTGGCGCAGACCGCTATCCACCGCTCGGTTTGAATGCGCCGCGCGCGATTGCTGCGGGACTCAACGAGGACATTTACGTTGCCGATTCGCGCAACCACCGTATTTTGCATATTGCCGCAGATGGAAGCCTCTTGCACGAATGGGGCACCTTTGCAGACAATGCCAGCTTAAGTGCGCCCATCGGTACCTTTAATGAACCCTGGGGCGTGGCTGTCGGACCGGATGGCTCCGTCTACGTCGCGGACACCTGGAATCACCGCGTTCAAAAATTTACGGAGGACGGCGAACCTGTGACCACATGGGGCCAATATGGACAACCGTTCCCTGAAGACCCGGCTTCCAAGAGTTATTTCTGGGGACCGCGCGGCATTGCCGTTGACTCGCAGGGGCGCGTCTTCATCGCCGACACCGGTAACAAGCGCATCGCGGTCTTCGACGAAGAGGGCAATTTCCTGACCGAGTTTGGCACGGCGGGTCTGGACCCCGGCCAGTTCGATGAGCCGGTGGGTGTGGCTGCCGCTGCAGACGGCACG
>JAICRQ010000491.1 GCA_025966435.1 Anaerolineales bacterium
GGATTGTCCTGTATGGCGGCTTTGCCTCGAACAGGGAAGATCTCAACGATACATGGGAATGGGATGGCAGCGATTGGCATTGTATCGTCAACTGCGGGCAATAATCGTTCGGCAAATCCTTTGCACCGCGGTCACTAAAGCAGCCAGAAGGGAAGTGATTCTCAGGATTTGGGGTGATTTCGACGCGCAAATCTGAAACAAAAATTCGCGATTTTTCGTTCTTAATGCTATACTAATTTACGGAGTGCCGTATATTACGGTCATCGCTTGTTGGCAGAGGCGTGTTCCTGGGGCGCTGCGTATGCTTCACCGCTGATGACGTTCGCGTACTGCGAAATCACAAAAAGGATACATGTATGAATAAGATCATTCGCAAGTCTTTAGCATCGATCCTCGCACTGGTTCTCTCTGCCTGCAATCTGTTCGGAGCACCCAACCAGGGCGTGTTCGAGAATTCGGTATTGCGGCTGACCGTGCAGACGCAAAATAATGTAACCACCTTCGGCCAGGCAGGCGAGATCGTTAACTTCCAGTATGTCATCACCAATACAGGGACGCCGCCCCTCGCCGGACCAGTCCTGGTGACAGACGCTCCGCGTCAGATCGCCTGCCCGGGACTCAACACGGTAGGCAATCAGGATAATTATCTCGATCAAAACGAATCAATCACCTGTCTGGCTGCCTACACCGTCACCCAATCGGATGTGACGACCGGGTCGATTGTCAGCAATGCCACAGCGACGGCAGGAAATGTCACCTCGAACCAGGCAACGCTCACGCTGAATCGAGGAGCTGCACCACAACCTTCCAACATATTGACATTATCCAAAACAGCTAGCTCACAGACGTACGGCGCGGCAGACCAAACCATCACGTATAGTTTTACAATTACGAACACCGGCCCCACGTCTCTGGGACCTGCGCAGTTCATGATCACCGATAGCAGGATGGGTGCACCCTTCCCCTGTGGACCCGCCGATACCACTCTCGCCTCGAACCAGAGCGTAACCTGTTCCAGAGAGTACAGGACAACATCGGCAGATATGTCACTGGCAAATATCACAAACAGTGCAAGCGCCTCCGGTGCCGGGCAAACCTCCGCCGCCGCGACCGCAGTGGTGACGAACCTCCTCGCACCCGCTACTCAGACGCCGCCCACTCCCGCCACGGCGCCACCTTCCTCGAACCTGGCTCCGGGCAGCACCGTCCAGCATCGGGTGGCGGTCGGTGAGTGGCTGATTCAGATCGTGCGCTGCTACGGCGCGACCTTCGATGAGGTACGCAACGCCAACCCGCAGATCGCCGACCCGGACTTCATCCTGCCTGCGATGACCGTGACGGTGCCGCGCATCGGAAGCAGCGGAAAGATTTATGGTCCGCCCTGTATTACGTTCCACACCGTCCAGAGCGGCGACACATGGGCATCTCTTGCACAACGATATAACGCCGATCTGGCGGTTTTGCAAAAGGCAAATCCAGGCGGGCTCGTGGTAGGACAACAAGCCAAGATCCCACTGAACTCAGCCGGTGGAGGAGGGGTCGTCGTGACACCCGGCGCTACCGTCGGGCCTACTGCAACGGGAAACGCGCCTACAGCGCAGCGTATTACGTTCGACCCGGGGTCGACAACGGCTTCGCGGATCGGGGTCATCAACCCGAATGAACGAATACAATACGTTGTCAATGCACCGCAGGGTCAGTTGATAACCATTAGTCTCACGGCACCTCCGAATGAAGTCTCCCTCGGCGTAAACAACCCGAACGGGCTTGCGATCAAAACCCCGGACGCCCTCTACACATGGAGCGCAACCGTTACGACTGGAGGTGACCACACCATCAACCTCGCCAGCCTGACGGGAAATACCAGCAAATCCTATACACTGACCGTTTCACTAACAAACCCAACTACACCAACGACGCCGGATGCGACTCTGACCGCGACACCGGAAACACCAATCAATTCAGCTGGCGGCAATCCGGGTGATGGTCCATAGGATACAGTTGTGTCAATCCACAATCCGTGCAGGTACTGCACGGATTGTTCTTTATACAGGGAGGATCACCAGCGGGAATCGTGGAGCGTTATACTTTTGTGTGTCCTTATTCTGGAATGGAAGGAGCAATCCATGGAATTCCGAGATGTCGTTCTTAAGAGACGGATGGTGCGTAACTTTGCAGACAAGCCTGTGGACCCCGCGATCATCGATCGTATCCTAGAGTTGGCGCGTCATGCACCGAGCGCAGGCTTTACACAGGGACAATCATTTCTCGTGGTGACCGCCCCGGAGAAAAAGAAAGCGATTGCAGCCACCTGTGAGGAAGATGAATATGTACAAAGAGGCTTTGCTCCTTTTATTTCCAAAGCACCCATCCTGCTGATTCCCTGTACCAGCGAGACAGCCTATCACCGCCGCTATCAGGAAGCCGATAAAGTGAATGAAAACGGGTCGGAAATCACCTGGCCTGTCCCATACTGGTTCATGGATATTGGCTGCGCCGTTATGATTGCGCTGCTGGCTGCGATTGACGAGGGACTGGTCGCGGCGTTTGCAGGCTCCAAGGACTTGGCTGCGCTTCGGGCGCTACTGGATATCCCTGCTGAAGTAACGCCGGTTGGTGTGATCTCGCTTGGCTACCGCGCACCAGATATCCCCTCGCCTTCTCTAAAGCGCGGCCGCAAAGCAGATGCAGAATATGTTCATCACGAACGCTGGTAAATTTCGCTCAATGTCCGGAATCATTTCGAAAGCAAATCAACAATTTGAAAGAATAGAATCCCTCGATTTTCTGCGCGGCGTTGTGATGATTCTCATGGCTCTGGATCATGTCCGGATGTATTTTGCGCTGGGGACCTGGTACGCAGAGCCGACCAACCTGGCGACGACCACACCCTTGCTTTTCTTTACGCGCTGGATCACGCATTTCTGCGCGCCCGTGTTTGTGTTCCTGGCAGGCACCTCTGCTTTTCTGTATGGGATGAAAAAGAATCATCTCAAAAAGATAGCCTGGTTCCTGTTCACGCGCGGGCTTTGGCTGGTCTTCGTGGAGCTGGTGATCGTCAACTTTGCCTGGACGTTCGATATCACCTACAGTTTTCGTCTCCTGCAGGTGATCTGGGCAATTGGCATCAGCATGGTTGCATTGTCGGGGCTGATCTTCCTGCCGGAAA
>JAICRQ010000622.1 GCA_025966435.1 Anaerolineales bacterium
ATCACGATTGCCAGGATATAGAGGCTTATCGGCAAAAAGAAATCTAGCGAACGACTAGAGACAGAAGATGTAAGTGCCAAAATACAAATCCCTCCAATCAACGCCAATGCAAATTGCCAGCCAAGCATCGGAACACCGGGCTCGCCCCAGTAGGCAGGGTCGGGCGTGAGTCCGAGACGTGTGAGGGAAATAAACAGCACGAGCAGGAGCAGAAAGCAGAAGAAAGCAAAAGCTGTGAGGTAGATAAGTTTATAGGCGGAGAGATTCGCAGTGTGAAAGCCCCGATAAGAAAGTAAGAAATAGAAAGAAAGTTGAACGGAGAGGATCAGCAGATACCAGAGTAAAGGGCTGAGGCGCTGGTACGTCGAGAGGGAGCTTTCCGGGTTAAGATAGCGGAGGAAGAAGATAAAGAGGGCTATGACAAAAGAGAAAAGTACACAGGTAAATATGTACACAGGTAAGCGGGTCTTGTATTTACTTATGTACTCGTATACTTGTCTACCACCCACACTTCCCAAATAAACCCACCCAATACAAAGTGCAGCAATAAAACTAATGAGAGCGAGTCGAGCGATGGAGAGTCTTCCGCCTTCGGAGGGAATCAAGAAAAGCGCGGCTATTGCAGCCGCGCCTTCCAAAGCACACAGGTAGAAAAACCACGATTGTCGTTTTGGCATGCAGGTGTCGGTCTGAACTCCTTGTGCGGTTCCCTAAAATTGAAACCCACCGCGCGAGGGCACGACTTTATAGGAAAAATTCTTCACGTAATCGAAGAGCTTATCCTGCAGCAACGTCCAATCACTGGATTCGAGCACGCTCCGCGCCTGCGCGACATCGTTGGCAATCAACCCGACCTGGATCTGCGGGTACGATCCATAGATGGTTGCCCATGCTTCTGCAGGCTGCAAGCCAAGCCGCTGCACGCCAGGAATGAATTCGCCGATAATGAACTCGAAATATTCCTGATCGCGTTCTCCGGCGATATCCCACGTCATCAAAACTTTTACAGCCATCTTTAGCTCTTCTGATAATCCAACACGACAACGTGGGTTTCGCTCGGGAGACTGCTGCGTGTCACTTTGATGGACGGCTGGGTTTCAGCCTTCGAAAGTCCCATCTCTTTGATGAATTTGTTCAGGGAGTCAAGTGAAAGCTTCGCCGCAGGCGTGGAATAGTGCATCGGGATGACGAGATTCGGCTCGATCAGGCTAATCACCTCCGCAGCCTTGGCGGCATTTAGCCCGCCCCCACCCCCGACCGGGACCAGCGCCACGTTAATGGTGCCGAGCGATTCGATCTCCGACTGAGTGGGAACATCCCGCAGATCGCCCAAATGGGCAACAGTGATCCCATCATAATCGAACACATACACGGTGTTTCGACCAGACGCCTCCCCGTCCTTTTTTGCCTTTTTCTTGCCGGAGCCACTGCCATCTGTCTGGACACCGGTGATGAAAACGCCGCCAATTTCAAACTCCCCTGCGCCATCGATGACATGCGATGTGCCTTTGACTGCGTCTGTATTGCTGTGACCTGGAGCGTCATGACTGACCGTTACAATATCTGACCTGAGTTTAAGCGAGTCATAACCAATTGATTTACTATCAAATGGATCTGTCACCACCGTCGCATAACTAC
>JAICRQ010000355.1 GCA_025966435.1 Anaerolineales bacterium
ACCATTGGGTGGGATGAAACATTGAGTGCCCTAAATGGGCTATTGCGAAGCGGGCCGATGAGGCGGGACAAACGTCCACTTTCACTGATCTGATAAAGAACACGAACCAAACGAATGGTTCCTTACAACCAACATCAGGACGTTCAAACCTCCAAAAGGATACATACAAGTTTCATAGCTGCTAGAAGACGCGATGGCTGCGATAGGCATCTCACCCTGGCAAAAGAAGCCGCAGGAACCGGAGGAGCATCTCATCTGCATAGCAAAATCATCCCGGAAATTTTGGATCGCGACTCCATGTTACAATTTTATATAGGTCTGGCATTATACGATGGCTTTTTTTGCAATCATTCTATTCATAATTTTTACCATATCCGTTCTGCTGCTCGCCTATATTTATGTGGGGTATCCAGCACTGATTCTCGTGTTGGCGAAATTTTTTAGGCGTCCTGTGAACAAAGCATCGATCACACCCTCCGTAACCATTGTCATTCCAACGTTTAATGAAGAGGTAGTCATCGCCGAGAAGATTGAAAACACGCTGCATCTGGATTATCCGCAGGATCGTCTGCAGATTCTTGTGTGTGATGATGCGTCTGAGGATCGCACCGTAGAAATCGTGAAATCGTATGCGTGGACAGGAGTCGGATTGAGCCAGGGAACAGCCAGATCGGGGAAAGTGGGTGGACTGAACCGAGCATTACAAGCGGCCACCGGAGAAATCTTTGTAATTGCAGACGCCGATATCCTCGCCAGTCCGGATGCATTGCGCGAGTTGATCGCGAACTTTGGCGATGAAACGGTCGGCTGCGTCATGGCGCAGACAAAAATGGCTTCTTCGGGCGAAGGTACCGGCGGTGGACTGTACTGGCGGTACGAAGCGCTCATCCGTCAGAGTGAAAGTGATATTCATTCCACCGTGGCAGCGACCGGACATTTCATGGCGCTGCGCCGAAAACTCCTCCAGCCGATTCCTATGGACGTCATCCTGGATGATTTTTATCTGGCGATGATGACGATCCGCCAGGGCTATCGCGTCATCTCGGAGGCTAAAGCCATTGTCTGGGAGCGGCCGACTCAGTCGATGGGAGATGAGGTGAATCGTCGCAGCCGCCTCACAGCGGGACGCTTTCAAATGATTAGCATGAGTCGTGACTATCTCCCCTACCTGCCTCTCCTGCTTCGATTCCAGGTGATCTCGCACAAATTCCTGCGCCTGGCGATTCCCCATCTGATGATCGCTGCTCTGCTGTCCAACATCCTCTATGTCTTAATCAGCACTGGCACGCACTCATTATCGCTTTTATCTTTTGTCATGAGCGGAGCGCTAATCCTTCAGGGAATATTTTATGGCTTGGCATTTGCTGGAAAGGTCTGGTTCGGGAAACTTTCCAGGCAATCGAAGCTGATCAAGATTTTGATGCTCCCCTATTACTTATGTGCCACTAACTTTGCCGGTATCGCGGGACTGGCAAATTTTGTTTCAGGCAAGCGGACCGTCCTCTGGCAGCAGGCAAGCCGGCGCTGAATGCGCAACAACCAATTATCAACCGCTTGAGTTCATTCCATGCCAGACTCTCCTAAAGTTCTCATTCTCGATCTTTCGAAACATTATGGTGGCTCCAACTCACGAATCCTGTCGCTGATGACGCGTTCGAAACCGGGAACGATCGGGCTGGCGGGTTTGAAGAACGGAGTCATCACCAGGCAAGCCATGCAGATGGGCTTGAACGTCCACGCGGTGGCTGGGCATAAAGCGGATCCGCGCTTGTTATTCCGGCTCATGAATGTGATTCGCGAGGAAGGCTACAACGTCCTGGACAGCCAGAATATTCAGTCCAAGTTCTGGGCAAACCTCGCGGCGCTCTTTACGCGGATTGCGCTGGTCTCCACGCTCAATAGTTGGTACGCGCACGAGCACAGCACAACACTCGTTAAAGGCAGATTTTATACATCTCTGGAATTATTAACCAATCAGAGCCTGGACCTCTACATCACCGTCTCTGAAAAAGACCGGCAAATGCTGCTGGGCTCGGGCATCCCTGAAAACGCGATCGAGTTGATCTATAACACGATTGACCTTGATGTTTCTGCTATCCCGGGTGATGGGAACTGGTTGAGAACACAGTTCGATCTGCCGCCTGAGTCCATCGTCTGCACGGGGATTGGTCGCCTCGTGCCACAAAAGGGATTCGACATCCTTATCGAAGCCTTTGCGGAAATCGCTTCTCAAATTCGGGATTTGTACTGCTTGATCATCGGCGAGGGGGAAGATAAAGAAAAGTTGTCCGAGCAAATCCGCTCGGCAGGTTTGGAAGGGCGGATACGTCTTCTTGGATATCAGGACCGGTCTAAAGCGATGTCCATCTTGAAATCGAGCGATATCTTTGTCATGCCCTCCCGCTACGAGGGCACGCCAATTGCTCTTCTCGAAGCGGCTGCACTGGCGCGCCCCATTCTGGCAGCCTGCGCGGGAGGCATTCCTGAGCTGGTTACGCACGAGCAGCACGCGTATCTGGTGCCCACACAGGACCCTGAGGCGCTGGCGCAGGGATTCGTCAAACTGGCGCTGGATCGCGAATATGCGCAGCGGCTGGGGCAGAGTGCCCAGCAAAGAGTTCAAGAGCGGTTCAATCCGGACTCCCAGGTGAGTGAGACCTGGGCAGCGTATGAGAAAGCCCTCGCTCGGCACAATGCACGCGGAAAATAAATGTATTCCAATACACCGGAAGCATCTCCGCGTTCCTCTCTCAAGCGCAAGCTGCTGAATCTCGCTTACGAAACGGGGCTGATTCGGGCAGGGCGCGGCTTATGGGCAAAATCACTGACGGTGGTCAACTATCACCGTATCGATGATCCCTATCGCAAAGACTTCGATTCCTTCAAGCCAAACGTCAGCGCAACGCCGCAGGATTTTGATCGCCAGCTCGATTATCTAGCGAAATGGTTCAATGTCGTTTCTCTGAAAGATATTGTGGAGTGGCTCGATGGCCGCAAAGACCTGCCGCCCTATGCGGCGCTGATCACCTTCGATGATGGATACCTCGATAATTACACATCCGCGTTCCCCCTTCTTCGAAAACATAACTTCCCTGCGCTGATCTTTCTGACGACAGGACACATCGCCACCGACGCTCCGTTCTACTGGGATATGGCGGCGTACTGTTTTGCTCACACACAGAGCGATCACCTTACTTTCCCCGATGGACGGGTGGAGAGTTGGTCAAATTCGGAACAACGGGATCAAGTCGCGAAACACTGGATCGAGTTAATGAAAACCTTACCACAGGCGGAGAAACAAATTTACGTGGACAACCTTCCTGTATTATTGGGGGTTTCGATTCCAACGGGGTTTTTCCAACGCCTGATGATGAATTGGGATCAGGTTCGAGAAATGCAAAAGGAGGGAATCGAGTTCGGCGCGCACACCGTGCATCACCCCATTCTGACGCGCATCTCGTTGAAGCAAGCCCGGGAAGAAGTGATCGGGTCGAAATCCACAATCGAGGACGAACTGGGAGAACCTGTGCTGGGGTTTGGCTACCCGAATGGTCAAGCCTCGGACCTGAACGAGAGCATCGAAAGGGTCGTTGCCGACTCAGGCATTCGTGCCGCGTTCACTCTTTTAAGTGGCCCGGCCTCACAGGACGAGGTGAAGCAAAATCCGTATACCATCCGCCGGATGTTCATCTCTCACAAGCATTCACTGGCAGACTATGCGATGCTGCTGAGTCCTGTCAATCGTTACTGGTCAGGCTGATTCTTTTTCCAAGAATCCCTCGTACACCTGAATAATCTTCCGCGCTACCGAACGCCAACTAAAGCGCGTTTCTGATACATGGCGCGCATACTCCCCCATGACCTTTGTCAGTTCACGGTTATTCACAAGCTTTAAGATTCCCTGCGCCAGGGCGGAAGGAGATTCGGGCGGCACTAAAAAACCGTTCCTTCCATGCTCTACTGCTTCTGGCAAGCCGCCTACAATTGTCGCAACAACCGGTCGGCCAAAGGTGTACGCGACTTGCAACGCTCCACTCTGTGTACTGCTGCGATAGGGATAGACTGCCACAGTTGCCAAGCCCATCAACGCTCCGACTTCTTCCAGCGGAATATAGCGTGTGTCGAGAACGACATGCTCCAGCAGACTCAGGTCTGCAATCTTTTGGTGCAGTTCCACCATGTTGAAATGTTTGGTGGGATAGCCGGCAATCAAGAGCTTCGCATCACTCGATTGCCGGACAAGGGCAAACGCCTCGATCAAATCCTGAATGCCTTTACTCGGTGCCAGCAAGCCAAAGAACAAGACCAATGGCTGCCC
>JAICRQ010000605.1 GCA_025966435.1 Anaerolineales bacterium
CTAACGCCTCTTGTCCTTCGCAATCAGGCTTTGCATCAATCGAGTTGCCGGGTCGATAATCGATCTTCCCATCGGCTCTTCATAGAGACTTTTGAATGAGCCATAGCCAAAATGGAGTCCGCTTGGTGTAAGCATATTCAGGCGCACATTATCATCCTGCGGCGCGGGAGGGCGCGTCTGCTCCCAGGGTCCGATCACGTTCGCCACTGCCTGCCCCGCTTTGAGCAGGGCTTCGATCTCGGCGTCGAGAGATGTGTCGGGGTGCTCCCAAATGACGCCGGCTCCGCTGTAGTTCAGGTAGCGAGCTGTGTAATCTGCGTACGCGGCGACGATGTCCGCTCCGCCCTTCACGGCAACCTCGACGATCACCCCGTAAACGATCTTCGCCTTCTCGGGAGGGGGATTTTGCCCATGTTGACGAAGAAAATGCCACGCCTGCAGGTAATGGCGGACTTCCAACCCCGGTGTGTCAGTAATCGTTTTCCAGATCGTGATCGCGGAATTCTTATCTCTCTTGTCCAGGTGTTGCCTCGCCTGAACGAATGAGCCCCAGGGCTCTGTATTTCTGTCCCCGTTGCTTGGCCATTCTGAAATGGGCATGTCGCCAAACAACGTATCCCGAATTTCTACTACTGGATGAGGCTTCTCTTTCTTGAACCAATTGAACATAATTCCTCCGGATCGATGATGTCTGCTTTCTCAGGAACGATTATAGATGACTTTGCGCACAAACAACAAGCTGCGCATCAACGCAGCTTGTTACAGTTCGGTATCAGAACTTCGTGTCTTTCGGTACCGTCAGGCTCCGACCTCCACCGTGAAACCACCGGGCGCCTCCACGTAAAATCCATAGGAATGACCGGTGTCCTCGGGCACGGGGACATCAAAACCGTCCTGCCTGAGCTGGAGATTGAGGTCGTCTACGGACTCTTTGTTTTCGATAAAAAAGCCGATGTGAAACGTGCCCGGATATTTCGCCTGCGCACCTTTCACTGCCTTCATCAACGACAGCACGAATCCCCAGCCGTCCACCTCATCCGTCAGAAACCCCATGCCTTTATTGCCGCCCATGTTTTGCATCCCAAAATATTTGACCAGGAAGTCGCTTGCCTCCTGCACGTCTGTGACTGTGAGATTGATATGGTTTAGTTTCATACGTAATTCTCTCCTATTCCTGATTGACAAGCTCGGTCACGTGGGCAAATTCTTCCTCCAGGGCAGTCCGCTCATTGTTTGTCAGGTCGAGCGATTTCGCCGTTGCCAGTGAAGATTGAGCGAGCTGGTAGTCTTTTGTTCGGACGGCTAACTCGGCTCGATACAAATATGCCTTCGCGCGTTCCAGTGCAGGTGCGTCGGGAAATCTTGCCAGACCGCTTTCGAGTGTTTTTAGCGCCTGCGCTTCATCCCCGTGGGCATCGCCCAGGCGTGCTGCTACATAAATGATTTGCGCCAATCCCTCGGCTTTCTCCGCGGAGTCTTCCTGCTCTGTATCACCCAGTTTATAGATACGCAGCCAGTTCCCGCCCGGGTCAACGACGCTGAATCCACGAACGGTGCCGTATTTTTTGCGCGGTCGTGTAATGCGAGGGATGCCTGCAACCGGCAGCTTGCCATACGTTTTTCGCAATCCAGCCGCAAAATCATGGTACAGGCTGTCCGGGTCCGGCACAGCTATGATGACACTGCCATAGGAATTTGCAGGGTCAAACCCTTCCATGCCGAAGAGATGGATCTGTATATCTTCAAGAGCGACGACCGCGTGCAGGTTTGGACGAACTTGCCGGTACGTTCTTTTGAATCCGAGGGTTTCGTAGAACGCGATCGATTCGTCGAGTTCTCTGCACGGTAAAATTGGGTAGGTACGTTCATTCGCCATGAACTGACTCCTTTTATTTTCATTATAGAACGTTGGTGTACATGGGGAGGGTTTGGAA
>JAICRQ010000145.1 GCA_025966435.1 Anaerolineales bacterium
AAGAGTGGATGGGGCGAGCGAGTTTGAAGTCTACCGATATGTAATTCTTCCGATGCTGCGTCCCGTCACCTTGAGCGCGGTCATCATCCTGGGGCACATGTCGCTGAAGATCTTCGACCTGATCGTTGCGCTCGGGCGCAAAGACCAGCGCCTCGACGTCCCCGGTATTTATATGTGGACGACAACCTTCGATGGCACGAACTACGCGCAGGGCGCGGCGATTGGTATCCTCATGTTGATCAGTGTAGCAATTTTGGTCGTTCCCTATCTGATTACCAGCCTGCGAGCGGAGGCAGAGCTATGACTCGTCCGGTGGCTGTACGCTCCCTTTTCTATTTGGTGCTGCTCGCCCTTGCCATTTTTTATTTATTGCCTGTTTACCTGATGGTCCTCACAGGATTAAAGCCCTTCAACGAAGTGGATCTGAAAACCATGTGGGATCTGCCAACAACCGGTCTGCGCATCGAGAACTTTATTGCGGGCTACCAGCAGCTCGCTCCCAACCTCAGAAACAGCCTGGTCATGGTGATTCCCGAGGCGTTGCTATCCGCCCTGCTGGGCTCCTTCAATGGCTATCTGTTATCCAAATGGAAGTTCCGCGGATCAAACGTGATCTTTACGTTGATTCTGTTTGGCATGTTCATCCCGTATCAGAGCATCCTCATCCCGCTGGTGAAGTTCATGCAATACATCAACCTGTATGGGGATCTTCCGGGGTTGATCCTGGTGCACATTATCTACGGCATTCCCATTACAACGCTGATCTTCCGCAATTACTATGCCGGGATTGGAACGGAAATTATCGAAGCAGCTCGTATCGATGGGGCAAGCTTGTTCGGGATCTACCGCCATATCATGCTGCCGCTTTCGGCGCCAAGTTTTGCAGTGGTGATCATCTGGCAGTTTACACAAGCCTGGAACGAATTCCTGTTTGCGGTGATTCTAACCAACCAATCCAACTGGCCGGTCACTGTTGCGCTCAATAATCTTGCAGGCAGTCAGCTCGTGCAGTGGAATGTGCTCATGGCGGCTACGTTCCTTGCAGCCTTGCCCACTCTTCTTGTTTATATTTTCCTGGGTCGCTTTTTCTTGCGCGGGCTAATGGCGGGTGCGCTCAAGGGATAAATACGTGTAGATATCAGGATGGCTTTTTAATAACAGTTATGATTATTATCACACACAGGTTGCTTTAAGGGACACTGCAAAGGTGATTCAGGGCTGCGGCTATAAATAGCCCCCGTTTCATCGAGCAGTATTACAGCGAGTGCATCTACGTAATACTGTTCTTTACATCCCAGGACGATCGCATCCACGGCGTGAGGGAAGTGGTCCGGCTTTTCACCAGGGAGCACGATCCCCTTTTCACCATGATTGCCGATCAGCGTGAAGGTGATACGTGGAAACCCCATCCTAACAACGGGATAGAAATGTACCTCGCCTTCATTCTCGATATAGTACCGGGGATATAACGTCCTCCCAACCGAGATTTCAGCATTTGGGTTTTGTAAGAATGAGTTAATTTCCTGTAAGCTCAATCCGGTGCTGGCCAGCTGTGCCTCGCGGTCCGATAGAGCCTTGGAAATATCAAAACCCTGGTAGCGGTTTGCGTGTAGGGTTTCTGCGAGAGGAATCAGAGATCCCAAGCCAAACAAAATCGCGAGAATCACGATTCCTCTTGCTACATTGGTTCTTACAGAGCTTTGCCCTGGATGCGCCTGCCCTGCGGACTCAGAGAAAAGCGTCCATCCCATACCGAGAGAATTTGCAAATAAAATGACAGTTTGAAAAACACCGATCAGGAAGTAGAGCGTAATAATCCAGTCTACAGGGACGATGTACCTTCCACCGGACGTGCGCGCAAAACCATTAGACAAATTATAGAAAACAAAAACTGCGAGCGGCACGAGACCCATTAAACGGTTTTGTTTCCAGACAGTTATGATTCCCAACACGATCAGAAACACATTTAGGATGAAGAAAAAGAAAGTTACGTTTGCAAACGATCCAGCCCAATCGGATTGCCAGTATGGATAGCTTTCTTTCACGGTGTGACGCAAATCGTCCATGACGGGAGAGGTGGGGAGTACCAGAATGGACGTCAGGACATTGTGGAGAAAATGGTTCGGCACAAAACAAGCGACCGTGTTGCAGGAAGACTCCTGGGTAAATTCAGCTTTGTTAACAAGTTCCAGTAAGACCTGCGTTTGCTCCGGCAGCATGGAGGACAATATGTTTTCCTGGGGGATAAAGCTCTCAGGAGGGAGGGGCGCCCTGTATCGCAATTCGATCACCCTTTGAAATTTAGTAATGAACGAACTGTACATCGTCCCGCCCAGAGATTGGTTTCTCAGTTCCCAAGGTAAAGTAATTGCGACAACGGCTATCAGGACAAGAAATGAGCTCGTGAGCCACTGTTTCCAATCGAGTGGAGAAGCAAGAATGGCAAGAAGAGGAACGAATAAAAGAAATACAAGAGCGTTGGTTCGCAGCATGATCGACAGTCCGACGACTCCACCGATCCATAAAGCGTAATATCCTCTCCGTTCCGGGGTTCTCAACCACGCACAGGTAAGCAGAATGATCAGAGCTACTCCAATGGCGGTTGGAAAGTCCGTGAGCATCATCTTGGGATTTGCCATATCGATCATGTTGCTGGCTGCGATAGAGTTGGCTCCTCTGAACATGGCAACCAGGGCGGCAGCGAAACCAACCGCACGAACATTGAACGATCTCCCGATCCAGTAAACCAGAGCGGGGAAGACTGCAAAAACCACAGCTTGAGCCGCCATCAGTCGTCCATAATCCTGGCCGAACAGGGAGTGCAGGAACGTCAAAAAACTGGCATAAAGCGCTCGCTCAAAGAACGGCCCGTTGTAAAACAGGAAATTCTGACCGATCAAAGCAAACTGACCGGCAGTGTCATACAATGCGCCATCCGCGAATGGATACAAAACCCGGTTTGGAGCATAGGGTCCGATAAATAAAAAACTCTCTTGTAACGGTTCACGAGCCCATAGGATGGCGGTTCCCGCATAGATCAATAAGAAAATAACAAGGTCTGGGCGACTGGTCTTCCATCTTTTTTCGGTTCGTAAAAATAACATTCCACCGAAGAGTGCCGCGAGGAGTTGCGATATCAGGATGGGAACACCCGCGCCGTACCAGTAATCCTCCGGCGCATGTACACCAAAGCCGGCCGAAAGCATCCAGCCGATGAGCAAGATGATGGGGAGAAGCAAGATCAGGCTGGTTTTATATATCTTTGTAGTCTTTGAATCTAGTGTTGCAAAATTGCTTCGCTTAAGGAACGCTGCTATCAGGGTGGCTAAGCTGGCAAGCAGGAGGAAAATCATGGCGGGGCGGAGACGTTCCCAATGGATCGCCAGGACTCCGGCACGATAAAAGGGTAAAAAGCAGCCGATCCACCCCAATCCGAAAACGATCGCTGCTAACCAGGCGATCCCCTGTCCCAAAAGGTTTGTTCCAAACCACCGCTCAAAGAGCTTTTCCGCCCACTCGCGATCTCTTGCTGCTTTTACAGTTATGAGAGTAAAGAGGACAAATACGATGAATAGCCCAGATGCTAGGGCGAGGCGTGGCAGCGAAAGCCCTAGAAATATACGGTTACCAGGTTCTGAAGGCGATAAGAGCATCCCGCCCAGAATAAGAATCGGGAGGATCGCGAGGAACAAACTATAGATTAAAAAAGTTTTCTGGGACTGTTGGAGTTTCTGCATGGGGATTTGCTTTTGAATTTACAACAACCTTATTTTAACCCACCTTTATCGTGCATGATCACATCCCAGAACTTTACAGGATGGAACCGTTTCTATCGGGGCTTGCGTGTGCCAGCAACTTTCTCCTTACCAAATATCAATCCGATCAGCGCAATCAGAAACTTGAGCACCATGGCAAGATAATAAAGGGGATGAAACCAGAAGGGATAGTCTCTGGCAAGATTTTTCCGGTAATACAAAAAATAAGAACGATGCCAGTGATACGAGCTAAAGTAGGGATTAATATTGGATCCCCCCTGCCCTCCGTAGTGGATCACCTCTGCATAAGGAACATAATACACCTTCCATCCTGCTTTTCGTGCGTGAAAACAATAATCTGTATCTTCTTGATAGGCAAAATAGCGTTCGTCCAAATAGCCGATTTGTTCCACCACCTCTTTTCGGATCATCATGCAAGAGCCTGAGACGGCTTGCACCTCACTCGCTGTATTATTGTCCATGTGCGTTAACAAATAGCCCGAAAAACGAGGATCGTTAGGGAAGAGCTTCGATAAGCCGGAAAAATAGGAGAATACATCCCAGGGGCGGGCTTCCCCACGGCGGGCTTGGTACTGTACGCTGCCATCCTGATTTAGCACCCTTGGCGCACAAATTCCCACTTTGGGATTCTCATCCATAAACTGGATCAGGTGATTAAAAGCCAGATCCTGAACGATGGTATCTGGGTTCAGGAGAACGTAGTAGCGTGCATTCAATACTCTAAGTCCCTGGTTTACAGCCTTGGAATAACCAAGATTACTGTCGTTGACAATCAGACGAACGTTAGGAAACCGCTCACGAATCTCCTCAACAGTCCCGTCCTGTGAGTTGTTATCCACAACCACAATATCCAGATCAAGATCTCGGGTATTTTCAAAAAGCGAAATCAGACAGGCAAGGACCTTTTCCTTTGATTTGAGGGTAAGAATACAAATTCCAAGCTCTTTCATGTGCGACTAGATCCTCTTTGCACGACGTCGTAGAGCCCAATAGGGCGCAAACAGCTCGCTGTTCATCACCTTCCATAGATCACGTGCCGATACTTTTCTTGTCTCCTGTATTTGTCTTCGCTTCCGAATTATAGCTGGCAGGCGATAAAATGCATCGAGTTTTGCCCGTAATACGGCGGATCCCTTTCCTTTCACAAGAAAGGAAATTCCGAAAAAAAAGTTCATCCCAATATGTAGCGGCAAATACCACCAAAATAAATAGCCAGGCATATTCTTGAAGTATGTCCATACCAAATTGCGATGTCCGTGATACATGACGAAGTCACTTGTCTTGCCGGAACTGGCTGAACCTACGTGGCATACTTCTGCTTCAGGGACATATAAACAACGCCCACCTGCCAGACGAAGGCGAAAGCTTAAGTCTACATCTTCAAAGTATGCAAAGTAGCTCTCGTCGAAGCCACCCACCCGTAAGAAATCCTCCCGGTTGTAGATCGCTGCGGCTGCGCAGGCGCTGAAGACTTCTTGTTCCTGCAAGCCATAACTTTGGGCTGGATGGTTATAGAATCGCCGCCATGCCAGTCCGCTGATATGATACTCGTCGCCTGCTCCATCGAGGATATCTGGCTGCGCAAATTGAAGCTGGCGGGAGGAAAAAAAGGAGAATTCAGGATGTTTCCTGGCTGCATCCAGAAGTTTTTCCAGCCAGTCTGGCTTAGGGAATGCATCTGCATTAAGGAGGGCGAGCCATTTTCCCCGTGCGAGCCGAGCGCCGGTATTATTCGCCACCGCAAACCCTTGATTCGATGCCAGTCGTTCCACATGTAAGTCAAGGGTTGGGTATTTTTCTTCCAGTCCCTCCATCCCCGGATCGGACGATCCATTATCTACGACAATGACCTCAAAGTACTGAAACGTTTGCAGCAATAGGCTATCCAGACAATGCGGCAAATGTTCAGCACTATTCCAGGAAACGATGATTACAGAGACGGATGGCGATGTTGGCATCAGCGAGGTTCTTTTATTTCCAGCCAAATGAGTAAGGAGAATCCAACCAGGAGAGCTAAAGCAAAAATTGCATTAGCCCAGAGTGGGGGCAGCGGCAAAGCCATAAAAGCCAGGCAGCCACTCACGATGGCAGATAAATGCATAGTTAGCACGGCACGAGAAGAAGGCAAGCCCAAGTTTACCAGACGGTGATACGTGTGATCCAAGCCTGCTTGAGACACCGCTTTCTTTTGCCTGAGACGGGAAATAACTACCAGGCTGGTGTCAAAAATCGGAACACTCAGAAGAAGGATTGGCACGAACCAGGAAGATGGCTGAGGGAGTCCGGGAGGGGTGTAGGCTATCGCTAACGCAGCGAGAACAAAACCCAGAAATTGTGCTCCTGAATCGCCAAGAAATGTATAAGCAGGCAGCGTGTTGAAATACAACATGCCAATCGAGCTGCCTAAAATGATTGCACTCAGAAGTGAAAGTGAAGTCTGACCTGCATCAACTGTAACAAGCATAAAAAAAGCGGACGCGACTGCAGCCAGCCCTACTGCCAGCCCATCCATGCTGTCGACTAAGTTGAATGCATTGGTGATTCCGATCGTCCAAATCAGAGTGAGTGCCATATTCAATACTGTCAGGCTGCCCAGCATGCGGATATGGACACCCTGTGAAATGAGAAGGATGGTCGCAAGGAGTTGCCCTACGAGCTTCCACCGAGGAGACAGTCGGTGAGTATCATCCCAGAGTCCAAATAAAAAGATAATCATGGATGCAAGCAGGATTGCACGAATGATGCCTGATTCCAGATTCCCCCCCAGGAGGTTAATGGAAATAATGGCTAAGCAGATAGCTAAACCACCAGCCTTCGGTACGGGACGCTGATGGATCTTATGGGGTGAAGCGTTGGGGTCATCGATTAATCGAAAGCGGATTGCTCCCCGAATGGCGATGGGGGTGATTACCAGTGTTGCGAGAATTGCCCAAAATATCAGTGGAAAGAGGTGAAGAATCATGAATGGCTTTGTGTAAATCTGATCGCGGTATGTTCCATTGTAAACCAGAAGGTGAAGTGTGGAGAGACTGCAGAAACCCACCTGTACTCATATTTGGTCACACAGCACTCCTTCGCGAGGTGTGCCGACCACATATTCTGCCTCTTCCGGACATGGATCGGGCCAATGAGAAAGCCCAATTAGGTCGCAGTAATTGTTTCTGCTTAACGAATGGGTAATTAAGTCTTGTCTAACTGGTAGATGAGAAAAATACTTAATATAAGCGAATCAATCGTCCCCAGTCGAATCAGTAATCCAACACCACGGAACGTCTTAGAGCTTTGCTTGTTAATTGTGTAGAGCCAGTACACATGACCCTTCTTATCATTTTGCAGGTTCAACGAAATCTGCAAAAAGTGACAGACGAAACAATTGACTACAGGTTCGGTCGCCTCGTCATGCCCGTCCCCTTAATCTGTTCATATATTCCTTGATGCTACCTTTCAGCCGGCCTCGCTGCAAATTGGCATTGCCGACCTCTTGTATCCTTACAACATACAAATCCTGGTGTGTCCACCAATAGCCCTCATGAAAAAATTTCAGGTTCCAATTCTGGTTCTCAAACAGCCGCGAGAGTACGTATTTTGGCAAAGTACAGGCCATACCATAATCGCTGACCCTAAGATCCTTTTGTTCGCTGCGAGACCTGAACCAGAACCCATTTTTGTCAAATTTGACACCAGGAAGAATGGTACTGGTAATGAGTCCGTGAGTTGTGAAGATCAGGTACCCACCAGGCTGGACAAGAGAGGCAAGTTTCTTCAACCAGCGTTCAAAGGTTATTTTTGGCATGTGTGAAAAGAAAGAAAGCGCAAAAACAACATCAAACTTTTCTGCGGCGGACAGTTGTTCAGGCACGGAAGCTGATAGGATTGCATTGACATTGATCTTTTCTCTGATGAATTTCGCTGCTTCCGCGTGAATGTCACACGCAGTAACCTTTACCGAGGGAAGGACATTTTTGAGGTGTCGAGTTACGCATCCGTACCCCGATGCAAATTCGAGCAGGCTAATAGTTTGCTGGGGATCATATTTGCAGATTTCTTTGAGAATTGCAGATAGCTGGGATGCCGAGTTCCGTCCATCATTAAAATAGTATTGGACAGCCGCCTCCTTAGTTGCAAACTTTGGAAGCTCATAGACAAATTGAAAAATATAGTCATCTGGATGGATGTCCGGGCTTACTTTCCACTTCTCGGCTAGCAAGCTGGCAGTCGTTTTGTCCGATTCG
>JAICRQ010000578.1 GCA_025966435.1 Anaerolineales bacterium
GAAGCCCAGCAGGCTATGGATGACGGCGCCCTAGAACTCGATATGGTGATCAACATTGGCAAATTGCGCTCAGGTAAAAATGATTACGTGCGCGAGGATATCAAAGCCGTATGCGATGCGGCACACGCGCGTGGTGTAAAGGTGAAGGTAATTTTCGAGAACTCCTATCTGACGGATGAGGAAAAAATCACTGCCTGCAAACTCAGCGAAGCCGCCGGGGCGGACTGGGTGAAAACGTCCACGGGATTTGCGTCCGGAGGCGCGACGCTCGAAGACCTGCGCCTGATGCGCGCAAACGTGAGCGAGCATATCCAGGTCAAAGCTGCAGGCGGAGTCCGCACCTTACTTGCATTGCTCGATGTGATCGACGCGGGCGTGACCCGCTGCGGCGCGACTGCGACCGCTACAATCCTTGATGATTTCAAACGGATGAAGGAAGGGGAACCTCTCGCAGCCTCAAAGTCCGAGTCTGGTTCAGGAAATTATTAGGTCATTTTTGTTCGCGAGCAGTTGCACTGCGAGCCAGTAAAAGAGATACCTTATGAACAAACAACTCACTAAACAAACCATCGGCGTGGGCGTGGCAGGGACGGGGTTCATCGGACCCGCGCATGTGGAGGGTTTGCGCCGGAACGGCATTCGAGTGTTGGGTTTGATGGGCAGCACAGGTGAGAAAGCTGAACAAAAAGCTGCCGAGTTGAACATTCCTCGGGCTTATAGCTCACTTGAGGAAATGCTGGCGGACCCTGAAGTGGACGTCGTGCACCTTGCCACGCCAAACCATCTACATCATCCACACGCCAAGGCGGCGTTGCTGGCTGGTAAGCATGTCGTGTGTGAAAAGCCTCTGGCAATGACCTCCGCCGAATCAGCCGAGCTTGTGCAACTTGCAGCGGAAAAGAAGCTCGTCAACGCCGTCAATTACAACATTCGCATGTACCCGCTTGCACACCAGGCGCGCAGCATGGTGCAAAGTGGTGAGCTGGGTGACATCTTCATCATGCAGGGTTCGTATCTTCAGGATTGGCTGCTGCTGCCCACGGATTGGAACTGGCGGCTCGAACCTAATCTCGGAGGCACATTGCGCGCCGTCGGCGACATCGGCTCGCACTGGCTGGACCTGCTTACTTTTATCACTGGTCTGCGTGTCGAAGAAGTGTATGCCGATTTCAAAACCTTCCATCCGGTTCGCAAGAAACCTTCCAAACCGCTGGAGACGTTTACAGGGAAAATGCTCACCCCTGAGGATTACATTGACCAGCCAATCAGCACAGAAGATTACGCCACGATTCTTATGCACTATGAAAATGGAGTGCATGGTGTGCTGACCGTGTCACAGGTTTCCTCGGGGCGCAAGAACCGCCTGTTTTATGAGATCAACGGATCGAAGTCCTCGATTGCCTGGAATTCGGAGCGGCCCAATGAGATGTGGATCGGGCATCGTTCGGAGCCCAACCAGATCCTGATGAAAGACCCGTCGCTCCTGTCACCGGAAGCGCGCGTAGTCACCTCCTATCCGGGCGGGCACAACGAAGGCTTCCCGGATACGTTTAAGCAGTTGTACGCCAGAGTGTATGATTACATCCTCGCGGGCGATTTCGATAAAACGCCAGATTTCCCGACCTTTGAAGATGGTCACTATGAAATGCAGCTGTGTGAAGCCATCGAACGTAGCGCGCGTGAACAAAGATGGGTTAAAATTTCGTAAGGCGAGATGCCATCCCGCCCTACAAGGAGAGAGACATGAAACTTGGATTCTTCACCGCTGCATTACCCGGCAATACATTGGAGGAGGCAGCCAGTTGGGGGGCAGAAAACGGATTTGAGGCGATCGAAATCGCCTGCTGGCCTGCCGAGAAGGCAACACGCCGTTATGCAGGAGTATCGCACATCGACGTAAACAATCTCAATCAGGATCAAGCGAAAGAAATTCGAGCGATGCTGGACGATTGCGGTCTCACGATCTCGTCCCTTGGCTATTATCCAAATCCACTTCACCCGGAGGCGGAACATCGTGATATGGTGATCGCTCACCTTAAAAAGGTAATCGAAGCCGCGGCGCTGCTCGAGGTGCCGGTCGTGGGAACTTTCATAGGCAAGGATAAAGACAAAACGGTGCCGGATAATCTTGAGCAGTATGCTCGGATTTGGCCGCCGATTGTGAAGTTTGCCAAAGAGCACGGCATCAAGATCGCTATCGAGAACTGCCCGATGATCTTCTCCTATGACGAATGGCCCGGCGGCGTGAACCTTGCCAGTTCGCCTTCCATCTGGCGCAAGATGTGGGAGATCATCCCGGACGACAACTTCGGGCTGAACCTGGACCCGTCGCATCTCATCCTGCAGATGATTGACTATGAACGAGTTATCCGCGAGTTTGGCTCCAAGCTTTTCCATGTCCATGCCAAGGA
>JAICRQ010000110.1 GCA_025966435.1 Anaerolineales bacterium
ATGTGCGAAGTGTTCCGCCTTGCAGAAATAACCATGACAATACTTTCCATCGATCACGTACAGATTGCCATGCCCGCAGGTAAAGAGGATAAGGCGCGCACCTTTTATGTTGAACAACTGGGATTTACCGAAATCCCCAAACCGCCGGACCTTGCAAAGCGCGGCGGCGCCTGGTTCCAGGCGGGGAATGTGCAGATTCACCTTGGCGTTGAAGCAGAGTTTCGTCCAGCGCGCAAAGCACACCCGGCGTTCATTGTGGATGATCTTGATTTGCTCATCACGCGTATACAACGCGCGGGATTTGAGACCGATACATCTCAACCACCCCTGGATGGATATAAGCGCGCGCATATCTTTGACCCGTTTGGCAACCGTATTGAATTGATGGAAAAACTATGAGCGCACCTCTTGTGACACCCTGGGCTAATTCCATCGCACCGACGCAATCGGCTTTGAGGCAGCTCATGGCAGAGGAAGGACTCAGTCCCTATTCATGGTCAAACGGTCCATTTGATGTTTATTCCGCGCATTCCCATTCTTACGACAAGGTTATCTACGTGGTGCAGGGAAGCATCACCTTTGGCTTACCCGAGCTGGTAAAACAGCTGACTTTGAACGCGGGTGACCGGCTCGATTTGCCCATGGGCGTCGTTCATGATGCACACGTCGGCGCGCAGGGTGTTGTTTGCCTGGAAGCGCACAAAGGTTGATATGGCGGAAACAAGTCTCGGCTGAGAAAGAGTCAAATTGTGTAATAAAAACGCGTCCGGAATGGACGCATCTCTTTTTAAGAATCAATCCAGCACCGTTACCAATCCCCGTGCAGCCAGCCCCGCATCATCATCGCATTGACCACGCGCTGGATGGACACGATATATGCCGCATCGCGCATATAAATATTTTCCTTCTCTGCAGTTTGGAGCACATCGCTGAATGCTGCCGTGATCCTTTCATCCAACCGTTTTAGCACTTCCTTTTTTGTCCAGTAAAAATTCATGTCATTTTGCACGCCCTCAAAGTAGGAAGTTGTGACCCCGCCCGCATTGCAAAGAAAATCAGGAATGATAAAAATCCGATTCTCCTTAAAGAACTCATCGGCTTCAGGCGTGGTCGGACCATTGGCACCTTCGGCTACAATTTTGACACGGTTAGAAATTTTTTTCACTGTCTCTGCGTTGATCTGGTTCTCCAAGGCTGCTGGAATGAGTACATCTGCATCCTTCGAAATCCATGCGTTGCCATCTTCGACAAGATAACCAGCATCGGCAGCTTTTTGTTTGTCAATCGTCCCATATTGATCGGTGATCGAAAGCAGGAACCGACCATCCACGCCATCTTTGTGACTGTATGTGTAAGATTTTTTATCGTTGCGATCCCAGCACGAGACGCACGCCACCCGGCCGCCAAGCAGTTCAACAAAGCCGATTGCCGCATGCTGTGCCACATTTCCGAATCCTTGAATCGCCGCAACCGATTTTGCTGGCTCCATGTCGAGATGTTTCATAGCCTCGCGTACGTTGTAAATCACCCCAAAGCCTGTTGCCTCGGTGCGGCCTAGGGAACCGCCGCCGCCCACCGGTTTCCCGGTAAATGCACTGGGCGCGTAATATCCAGATAACTTGGAATACTCGTCCATCATCCAGCCCATCATCTGGGGGGTGGTACCGACATCCGGCGCGGGGATATCCTGACGCGGACCGAGGTTATGAACCATTTGTTGAACCCAGCCACGGCATAGATGTTCCTTTTCAACGGATGTGAGCTTGGAAGGGTCTACGATAATACCGCCCTTTCCTCCGCCCAGAGGAATATCCACAACGGCGCACTTCCAAGTCATCCACATGGCGAGCGCGCGGACTGTATCTAGGGTCTCGTCCGGGTGGAATCGAATACCGCCCTTGTTGGGACCGCGCGCATCATTATGCTGGACGCGAAAACCGGTGAACACCTGTAGGTCGCCATTTTCCATACGCACGGGGACGCGGAACGTAAACTCACGAGCGGGCCATCGCAGCACCTCTCGAACGCCAGGGTCAAGATTCATCATTTCAGCAACGTTGTCGAATTGTTTTTGAGCAATTTGAAATGCATTGATCTGCTCTGACATGATTTTCTCCTATAGAAGGCTGGAATTATGAAAAATATAAGCGGGCACCCCGGAACGGGTGCCCGCTTGGTAGACGGTTTATGTGAAACACACTTTCATCTTATTAACATTATCATGAGAATCAAAGACCCGTCAATACGATGAAAACGAATTCGATTTCTAACAAAAGACCGGACTTGCGTCCGGTCTTTTTTGTTTTTATTCGAAGTTGTCTTCGTCCGATTCATCATCCCCTTTGTCGAACTCGTATTCTACCTTATCGTGGTCCAAATATACCCATAAAAGTAGTACATGCCCTTCGGAGGTTTCTACATTTCGGGCTGCCAGAATGGGAGCGGTTTGCTCAACACCCATATCATTTCGATAGTGCAAATGTATAGGCAACTTGCTGTTCCAGGCCCGGTAACAGCGCTCTACAAGCGCAGGTCCGTTAAAGGTCCGTAAGCGGGTGAGTGCAGGGACTGATAAGCGAGAACCTTCATTCAGACCCAGTGCCCAGCCATCATTTACCGCTTCAAAAACAGGAGGCGGGCCTTCAATGATTGTGATTTTTTCATCCATAGTGCCGCCAATATACCATAAAAGAAACTTTGGAAACCTTACGATTGACTATTATTTTCTTCACAGAATGCATAGGTCCTCCGGGAAACTAGAATTGCGGAACGCCACATACTTCTGCCGATTCGATTGTGCCGTGTTTTCAGTACACTACCATGACGGAGTGACTCCCACTTTTGTTTCATCCAGATTCGTACTGAATCATTACAAAGTTGTTACGTACTTCGTCTTGCACTCACTTATTGGCGTAGGTATACTAGAGGGACAATGCAGCCAGAAAAGATCGGCATCTACGAAGTCAAAGCAGAGCTGGGACGCGGCGGAATGGCGACCGTCTATCGGGCGTATGACTCCCGCTTTGAACGCGAAGTGGCAGTGAAGGTCCTGCCACAGGAGCTACTTCATGCCGACCCCCAATTTCGGCTGCGGTTCGAGCGCGAAGCCAAGATCGTTGCTCAGCTTGAGCATTCCGCAATCGTTCCCGTATATGATGTGGGCGAGTCAGACGGGCAGCCTTATTTTGTTATGCGCTATATGAACGGGGGCTCTCTCTCGGAACGGATCAAAGCGGGCGTTTTTTCCATAGAGGAAGCGATCCAGATCCTGGGAGCCATTGCACCAGCGTTGGACGAAGCGCACTCCAAGGGCATTGTCCATCGCGATATCAAACCCAGCAACATTCTGTTCGATAAACGCGGAAATCCCTATATTTCCGACTTTGGCATTGCCAAACTATCCCAGGCGCAGTCTGGCAATGTGACAGGTAGTGCCATTATTGGCACACCTGCCTACATGGCTCCGGAGCAGGCGCAGGGTATTGATGTAGACGGGCGCGCTGATATCTATGCGCTCGGCATTATCCTCTTCGAAATGTTGACGGGCAAACAGCCTTATGAAGCAGATACGCCGATGGCTGTTGCCATTAAACACATCACCGACCCTGTGCCTCAGATCCGGCAGAGCAACCCTAAACTTCCTGAAGGCATGGAAGCGATCATCCAGAAGGCAATGGCTAAAAATAAAGAGAATCGTTTTTCCAGCGCCGTCGAAATGACGAATGCCTTGCGTGAGGTGGCTCGCAACATCACAACCAAATTGCAGGCTGCGCCTGTCCTGGCGAGTAGTGCTCCACCAGCTGTACCCACCGTCAAATCTGATGCAGTCCTACCTCCCAAACGGACGTTCAACGCGTTATTTGTCATCGTTCCAGTTATTGCGATGGCTGCACTGGCGGGAGGGTTCTTCCTACTTAACGGGACAAGAACTCCAACAGAGACACAAGCACCTGCCAGCACATCTACCTCTGCTCCTCAGAGTACAAAAACGCCGACATCGGTGAGTGAGACAACAGCTATTCCTGTCGTGATGGAGTCCACCAGCACGGAGATAGTTACTACTCCGACCGAAACTGCCACGCAAACGGCAACACCCTCTATTCCGGTCCGCGGCGGGGCAGATAAGATCGCCTTTGTCGCGAACAACGACATCTGGCTGGCAAACTTAGATGGCTCCGAGCTTACTCAGCTCACTACGGACGGCGGTGTTAAAAATGACCTGCAGTGGTTGCCAGATGGCAACACGCTGATATTCATCAGCGGCATAACGGTGAAGTCCGTTAATATCGAAACAGACGTTTTAGACAATATAGTTCACTTTCCCTCCGCCTCTTCCCTGAATGCGTTCCGCATTTCGCATGACGGCACGCAGGTGATGATCGCGGTGAACAATGAGATTTTCGTCGTGCCGTTTGATATCGAGACCATGAAAGGCGTGAGCAAAAAGAGCGATTTGATCGCGTTGGATCACTGCATTATCCCCGAAGGCAAAACCAAGGCTGCGCTGATTGTGAAGGAAGCGCGCTGGGCGGCGGACGACAGCCTGGTGGCATGGCTATTTAAGGGACCCGCGGGCACGGATCTGGTGAGCGTGCTAAACATTCAGGATTGTACGCCGGCAACAATTGATACTCTCGACACCTTCCCTGCCAACCGCTTCAACCCGCCGGGCTTTCAGGGTGGCCTGATGCTTGATTTTGATTGGGATGGTTCTGAGCAGTTTATTTTCCATACGGCGAGGCGAAATAATGGGTGGGGAGAACTGCATGTTTACAACTGGGAAACTCACAGAGCCACCCTTACAGTGAATCCAGTCGAGAAGCGGTGTTGTTATCGCGATGCACGCTGGAGTCCAGATGGCTCCTATCTGCTCTTTGCCTTTCAGGATGAGGGCCTCGCCGATGCGGCGCAAACGGTCCTGTATTATGTGCCTTTTGGCGATATCGCAGCGGGGGCAAATCTCACACCCATCTCGTTGCCCGATGGTTTCTTCAAGAATCCGAGGGAAGCGCCGCAACCAGCGTTACGACCTGCACAGTAAACAAAATTCTGAACGCTGGAGCGTTACTGCTTCAGAATTTTCTTAACCAGCCCTGGTCCTGTATACATCAACCCGGTATAGATCTGAATCAGGGTCGTGCCCAGCTCCAAACGTCGCTTTGCATCTTCTGGATTCATGATCCCGCCCACGCTCACGATTGGGACTCTTCCATTCACTCGTTTGACCACCTGGCATAAGACCGATTCACTCCTCCGCCGCAGCGGACGTCCGCTTAACCCACCCGATTCTTCCCGACGCGCTGAGCGGAGTCCTTCGCGCTCGAGAGTCGTATTGGTCACAATCATGCCATCCATGTGAGAGCTGAGGATCACGTCCACAGCCTCATTCAACTCTTTTTCGGTAAGATCCGGTGCGAGCTTGACAAGAAGAGGTAAACGCTTGTTCAAGCTCTTCTCCTCAAACTGACGTTGGACATGGAGCTGTGCCAGCAGTCCCTCAAGGGCAGCGCGTCCCTGCAGCTGCCGCAGCCCGACTGTGTTCGGCGAGCTGATATTGATCGCCAGATAGCCCGCATATGGCGCGAAACATTGTAATAACTCCAGATAATCCAAAACGGCTTCCTCGTTTGGCGTATCCTTGTTTTTACCAAGATTGATGCCGAGGATCACATCTCCTTTATTGATTGTTTTCTGCGTCTTCTTTTGTGAGCGCGGGATGATCTTTTCAAAAAGACTATTTCGCAGGGAGGGATTGAGCTGCTTTTGCACAAATTCCGAGCCGAAACTCGGGAAACCCATGCGGTTGATCACTGCTTCATCTTCCAGCAGTCGGAATACCCTCGGGCGCGGGTTCCCGCGCTGAGGCTTGGGTGTGACCGTCCCCACTTCCAGATGACCAAACCCGAGCGTGCTGAGTCCACGAATTGCCACGGCGTTCTTGTCGTACCCTGCAGCAAGCCCTATGGGATTTTTGAACCTTAATCCAAATGCCTCTACTGGTTGCGTTGGCATTTTATACATCTGCGTGAGCAACCACTTGGAAAACGGAAAGTTTCCAGCAAGTCGAATAGCGTGAAGTGTAAGCTGGTGTGCGGTTTCAGGATCGAGGCGAAAGAGAACCGAGCGAAAGAATCGATACATTAATCAAACGCCGTCGGGCGGCTAGAGTCTGCTACGTGAGCAAAAACCTCTTTTAGCATCTCTTCATTGGTACGATAGAATGATAAAGGAGGCAAATGGTCTGGGTCAAAGAAATCCACAGCCAGCGTCTCATAGCTGGTGCGCGGTTCGCCATCTAACAGCCTGCACAGGAAAATGATTTTGTAGGCGTGATAAAACTCCATCGGCTCGATCCGGTTGGCATCGATGACGGCCACTACTTTTTCCGCCTGCACGCGGAAGCCGCTTTCCTCCCAAACCTCGCGCTCTGCGACGGAGCGAGGCGAATCGCCAAGATCCGCCCAGCCGCCGGGCATTGCCCAGTTGCCATCCGCGCGTTCCTGGATGAGCAGGATTTTGCCATCCTGAAGGATCGCGCCTCGTACATCCACTTTGGGCGTGATGTAGCCCGCCTGCATCGAGAAACTATCCAGCGCCGACTCTTTTGAGATCTCCGACTGGCTTGCAATCATCTCCGCTGTGATCTCCTGCAAGCGTTTGTAGCGGTCGATATCGTATTGATTCCCACTGTATGTAATCCCGGACTGACTTAATGAAAATATTTCTCTTGCCCAATCCATCCATTTTGGAGTTTTCGAGTTCATGGATGACCCACCTCGATAACTTCAATAATTTCTGCATCTTTTATTCTTTGCATGTAAAACTCCGCGGGAGATAAACTCGACATTTTCATAAGTTCAAGAAGCTCCTTGCGGGAGTAAGCAAGTCTTTCCGGGAATTTTATTTGCTGCCGAACACTCACACCCTGAATACCCTTGATTGCATCTGCTATTCGTTGTCTGTGAGCAAAAGCCAATTCAGATGGGATTTCATCGAAAGCAAAGTATCTTACGTCGATAGTTTCTCCAGGCTGAAGTGTCAATTCTCCACCGATTGGTCTTCCCTCATACAACACTGCATGGCCATCTGGCAAACCAAAAACACCCAGACGAGAATAAACGCCCACTAACCGGGTTAGTTCTACATCGATCCCAGTCTCTTCTTTTGTCTCGCGAATTGCAGCTTCCGCCAGCGACTCACCTTCTTCCACGCCACCACTCGGCAAACACCAGATTTGAAAATCATCACGTTTTGTGAGCAATATTTTCCCTTCATGAATGACTGCGACATTCACAGCAACATTAGGCATGTTTACCCTTTTCGCTGCCCGCTCTTAACTAAAAAGTATTGCACGATTTCCTCCTCCGGATGCGGCACATTCATCAACGCAAACATCGCTGCGAGTTCGCCGCGGTGATGGGTGTTGTGGTTCGGCGGCTGGACAACCATCTGCCACAATGGCAGCGTGAAGGTCTGCCCTTTTGGATTAGTAAATGTGATTTCGCGTAAAAGGGATTCCTCGGTTTGATCAGTCAGGAACACGCGCATATTCTTCTCGATGTCTACCCAGTATTCACGCACAGAGGCAATCGTCGGGAAATCCTTTGCGTCAAGAAACGTCCCGGTCTCGCCGCGCCAACGCTGGGGCCACATCCGCTCGGAGCTCATCATGTGCACCAGCACTGCATGGACGCTGTCCCAGCTGTGCCCCTGTTTGCGGAACAGTTGTTCCTCGGTGAGGCTTTCCGCCACGGCGAGATAACGCTTATTCGCCCAGTAGTTGTACTCGTAAAGGTGTTCGAGATAAGATTTGAGTTCCATTGGATTTCATTCACATGGCGGGACGCTTCGCGCATCCTGCCCTACGGGTTCCTTTTGCCTTTCTTCAACATTTCTATAGTTTTCGTAATCCGATTCTGGCGCGTTTCTTCCCGCTTGGCTTCGTTGATCCACATAACATATTCCCGTTGATGTGTGTACGATAGTTTCTCAAAAAAGGCTTTTGCCTCTTTCTCTGTCTTGAACGCTTTTTTCAATTCCGCAGGGACTTCAATCACGCGCGGCTCCGTATCTGGCTCGACGGTAATTGTAACTTCGTCGCCAAACGTCTTACCGATCTGCTCGCGGATTTCTTTCAAGACAATGAGCAGGTGACGTTCCGTTCCCATCCGGGTGAGAATGCCGCGGTACGGAACGCCTTCGATCATCGCCTTGACTTTGGGTCGTTTAGAGCCAAACTCTTTTTCCACATTGAACGGCACTTCTACAAACGCGCCGCCCCCGCCCGCGTTTTGGATCACTGCTGTGAAGGTTTGTTTTTTAGTCAAATGGACCTCCTATTTTCACAGTATCACACAACCTGCTTTCGATAGCCGCGCATCACCCGATCGGTCACAAAGCCAAACGTTTCGTAGAGATGCCGGGCAGGAACATTGTCTGCATTTACAGTCAAGTTGATCTTCTGCGTCGTTGGGAAGGTGAGCATCCAGTCGATGCCAGCGGCGAGGAGAGTGGCACCGATGCCGCGGCCGCGCGCGATCGATTCGGTGCCGATGAAGTCCACGTAGCCTGATTCTGATTCAGGTTCGATTTTGCAGAAGTGATAGCCGAACACGTGATTCCTTTCCACCGCGAGAAAGAGCTGATGGCGTTCGTCTATTTTTTCGGTGATTTGCCGTGCAGAGAAGTATGCCTTGGGGAAGAGGGTTGTATGTAATTTCTCGAATTGCTTAAAGAAACGTTTTTGATACGGGGTGATGCGTGTCTGCCGCTTTGCAGTCGGTTTGTACTTCTCGCGTGCCAGAGTCAACACAGCATTTTCAGAGTAGAGAGGAAACCCGTGCCGGACGGCAAAGGCCTGTATATTCACATTTTGCACGTCGCAAAACAAATCGTAATCGCGGATATCGACCGGGATAAGCGGTAAGACTTCAGCATAGAGCCGATCGGCAACTGTATGCCAGTCTTCATGCTCCACGAGAGGACCGAACAGCCAGGCGCGGTTGATCTCAGGGTCGGCATCCACGCCA
>JAICRQ010000606.1 GCA_025966435.1 Anaerolineales bacterium
AGCGCGGCGATCGAGAACACATCGCCTGCATATAAAATCCACTTCCTCCGGGTCATGGATTCGAGAGCAGAATCGAAAGGGCTACTGCCAAACCACACAGCCCTGCAATCAGCGCGACACCCACAATAATCATTCGACGCCTGCCCGTTTCATCCTCGTCTGCAAAAGGATCCTGACCAATGGCTGGCTCATAGGATTTCGCAGTGGCTGGTTCGCGAGGCATGGAGGCTTCCACGCGGTCCACTGCATTCTTGGCTTCATTTAAGCTGGTTCTATATTCTTCACGATAGATCTTAACCGCCTCTATCTTTTTCCCTTTGGAAAGCAGAGACCTGATCTTGCTCTCCAGGACGGGATCATCAAAACTCCGTACCCCTGACGGCGGTTTTGCATATTCATTTTGCGCCATCTCCTCGACAGCTTCTTTGGCTTCGGCAAGACTGACGCCTGTTGCATCGCGATATACCTTTACGGCTTGGAGTAATTGCTTGTCATGCAGTAAGTGGTGAATTCTCTGTACTTGATCGGGGGTAAGTCCGGGCATGGTGTACTCCTTTTGGAAAGGCTGCGTGCTCGAAACCAAGAATAGATCACGCTTCCGTTATTGTTCTTCGTTGCGCAAGGCGGGGAACAGCAGCACTTCGCGAATTGAATGCTTATCCAGGAACAACATCGTGAGCCGGTCGATTCCCATGCCGAAGCCGCCGTTAGGGGGCATGCCGTAGCGCATGGCGCGCAAATAGTCTTCGTCCATGGGGTGCTTTTCTTCGTCCTCGTCTGCATAGTCGCGCCCCATTTCGATAAAACGTTGTTCCTGGTCGAGTGGGTCGTTCAACTCTGTGAAGGCATTGCATAGTTCAAAGCCTGCAGCATACGCTTCGAAGCGTTCCACGGTCAAGGGGTCGCCCGGGATGGACTTCGCCAGCGGAGAAATGTCGCGCGGATAGTTATATAGGAAGGTCGGCTGGATGAGAGTTGGCTCGAGGAATTCACTCAGCAAAAAGTCGATCAGCTTGCCGCGCGTCGCTTTGGGGTCCGGCAGCTTGTTAGGGTGCTTTTCCTTAATAGCTTTGAAAAGCTCTTCCGCCGTCCGATACTCGGCAATATCAATGTCACTGGTCTCGAGGATTCCCTGGCGCATCTCCAGGCGCTTCCAGGGAGGCGTCAGGTCGATTTCGTTGTGTCGGTAAGTGATCTTTTGCGTTCCCAGCACCTCTTGCGCTGCGTAGGAAACCATCTGCTCGGTTAATTCCATTACCTGCAAGTAGTCTGCGTATGCCCAATAGAACTCCAGCTGGGTGAATTCAGGGTTATGCTTGAAAGAAACACCTTCATTGCGGAAATCCCGACCGATCTCATATACTTTCTCCAGATTGCCGACCAGCAATCGCTTAAGATACAGCTCAAACGAGATCCGCAAATACATTTGCTGTTCCAACTCGTTGTGGTAGGTCACAAAGGGGCGCGCCGCCGCGCCGCCATAGATAGGCTGTAGGATGGGTGTTTCCACTTCCACAAAGCCGTGGTCGTCCAGGAAGTTACGCAGTGCCTTGATAATCGCGGCGCGTTTACGGAACGTTTCGCGGACCTCCGGGTTGACCGCCAAATCTGCATAGCGCTGGCGTGCCCGGAGTTCGGGGTCTTCTAACGCCGCGTGACGGACAACGGTCCCGTCTTCGAGCGTCTCATCCTTTGCCGCCGGGAGCGGGCTAATCGATTTGGCAAGCAGCTTAAAGTCATGAACGTGAAGCGTGGCCTCTCCGCTCTTGGTGCGAAACATCACGCCGTCGGCTTGGATAAAATCGCCAATGTCGAACATCCGGTTGAAAAACTCCAGGTTTTCTTTGCCGACCTCGTTCAAGCGGAAAAAGAGCTGAATTTTGCCTGCCCCGTCTTCAATATGCGCAAAGGAGACCTTCCCC
>JAICRQ010000580.1 GCA_025966435.1 Anaerolineales bacterium
AATCCGAACTCGGGGATTTTGGGGCAGCCCTCGCGCTCAAAAAAGCACTCGATGTCCATCAGATAGAGACAATTTCTAACTTCAGTATCGGATCATTGACGCAAAATTCAGCAACAGCGACTAGTGGAGACGTGGTTAATTTCGATCTGCTTATGTTGATTCCACCATTTCGAGGATCCTCGGCAGCGCATTACATGGGAGTCACAGACGATGATGGATACATCAAGGTCGATTGGACAATGCGCGTGATCGGCCAGGAACGGATATACGCAGTTGGCGACTGCGTAAGTTTCGCAGGGCCGAAGCTGGGCCATATGGCTGTCCGTCAGGCTGAGGTTGCGGCGACAAATCTTGCCGTAGAAATTGACGGACATGAACCCGTCTCACATTATGATCATGAGATGAGGTTGGTGATTGATGAAAGTGGGAGCGACAGCATCTATCTGCACAAAGACATTTGGACGGATGAACCGGCAACGGTCAGACAAGGTCGCTTTTGGAGCTGGGCCAAACGCGTGCAGCAAAGGTATTGGGAAATGTCGCATTCATGAATTTGACGCCATAATGAAAGTGGCGACTAAGCGGTAGGTAACTGGTTTCGTTAAGCCCGATCCCATCGTTATGGGACTAAGATGGACCAACGCGCTCAAGCGGTAGCTATAGTAGCTATACAGGTGCCTTTCCGGACTTTACATTATGCGTTTTAGGACGTAACCTAAACCGCGTTCCCCTCAACAACACCCCTGAACAACAGTCGCTGAATCAGTTTCGCGTCCTGCCCGCAGAATTGTGCGGATCCTTGCGTTGCGAGACCCGACACAAGCTGACCAAACAAGGAGGGTTTATGGAAAGTAGAGCAAAGGCGTTAGGGCATCCGATTCACCAGATGTTGGTCCCGTTTCCGTTTGGATTGTTATCGACAGCCGTGATCTTTGACATCATCTATCTGATCTGGGGCAATCCTACGATGGCTACAGTGTCTTACTGGATGATCATCGCGGGAATTATCGGCGGCTTGGCTGCTGCTCCGTTCGGTTTGATCGATTGGCTCGCTATTCCGAAGGGGACACGAGCGAAATCAGTCGGCATGATTCACGGGTTAGGAAATGTCGTCGTGCTATTGCTGTTTCTTGCTAGTTGGTATCTTCGTTATACAACGCCAGGTCTTGTTCCATACATTCCGAGTACGTCAGCCTTATTACTCTCTTTCCTGGGGTTTGCGCTGGCGGGCGTCACGGGATGGTTAGGCGGAGAATTGGTGGATCGCTTAAGCGTAGGCGTCGATGACGGAGCAAATCTCAATGCACCTAGTTCACTGACGGGACCCGCAACGCGAAGCGCGAGATAAATGTGCCCCGCCGCGTGGGAGCTCGAAGTGATTAGGCGAGTGGCATTTGGTAAGGCAATTGTGGCGGGCGCCGTCGGAGCGTTCGCCTGGGAAGTTGTGGTCCGTGTACTGATCCTGCTGGGCCTGCCTTTGTTCGATCTCGTTTTTATCCTGGGAACTATGGTCACCGCAGATGTTAGTCCGTGGGTGTGGTGGCCCATCGGAATTGCGATGCACGCCACGGTGGGCGCGATCTGGGCGATCTTCTACGCATACTTTTTCTGGTCGACATTCAACCTGCAACCGGTTGCACAAGGCCTCCTCTTTTCACTTGGCCCGGCGGTGCTCGCAGGCTTAATCATGGTGCCGCAGATGAGTTTTATGCACGTGTTGATACTGGAAGGCAAGCTGCTTCCCGCGGGGCTTTTCGGAGTGAAACTTGGATGGGGTGGTCCTATCGGCATAGTGCTAGGACATTTGATTTATGGAGCGGTAATGGGTGGTCTATACGTCAAGCCCGTAGGTTATAAGGTTGGCGCGAGGGTTTTACCGTATGGCTGAATTCATGTTCGCCACCGGCATAGAGTGTAGCTATCCGACGATAGATGGCGGGCGTTGGCGCATAGACCAATTGAAGGAGACTCGGCATTACGAGAATTGGAAGCGCGATCTCGAGCTGGTTCGTGAAGTCGGATTGCGATACCTGAGGTATGGACCACCATTGCATCTGATCTTTCAAGGGCCGGACAAATATGACTGGACCTTCACTGATCGAGTATGTGAAGCAATGCGAGAGCTCGACGTCGTTCCAATCATGGACTTATGCCACTTCGGTGTTCCAGACTGGTTGGAAAACTTTCAGAATCCGGAATTGCCGCAGCGTCTGAGCGAGTACGCCGCTCCGTTCGCAAAACGATATCAGTGGGTACAGTTCTATACGCCAGTTAACGAAATGTACGTGGCTGCGCGGATGAGCGCGCTTGATGGCGTTTGGAATGAGCAACTGCGGAGCGATGCTGCTTACGTAAGAGCAACGTGCCACCTGGCGAAGGCAAGTGTGCTCATGATGCAGGC
>JAICRQ010000191.1 GCA_025966435.1 Anaerolineales bacterium
CCTCAGCAGGCTCATTGTAAAAAATTAAATCGCCCCCGGGGTTCACAATAAAAATGGGCATTGCCAGACATTCAGCCAGATGCCTTGAGAGTATAACTTCGATTTCCTGCTGAGACATATCTGCGTTCCTCCGGCAGTTTTATTGACAGCCTGGTAATAGAAGATTTCACGAGAGCAAGCAGTCTATTGCATCCTCAGCAATATTTTTCCGTCGCTCCACAACTCCTCAAGGTCATAATACTCACGCATATCCGGCGAGAAAAGATGGACAACCACATCACCGTAATCGAGGACAAGCCAGCCTTCCTCTGCTCGTCCTTCTACACGTCCCTTTTTCTTGTGTTCCTGCTTGGTGGCTTCCAACACGCCTTTTGCCAGGGCATCGAGCATGCGGTCGCTTGTGCCGTTGCAGATGACAAAATAATCCGTGAATGATGCGATGTCCTTGATATCGAGAAGCAGAATGTCTTCACCCTTTCTATCCTCCAGGGCTTCGACGATTTTATGTGCAAGATCGAGTGCGTTCAGATATCACCTCATAAAGTTCGTAGTCACGACTTCAGTCGTTGCTACTTTTTCAATGGCGCGGAATACAACTGTGTATACACCGAGCCTTGGGGCTTCAAATCACTTTTGTACAAGTGCACCGAGTCTACTCTGGCAGTGCCCAGCAAGTCAATCCTTGTTTCTTCCAGGGCGCGGCGGATGATCTGCTGTTCGGTCGCAGCGACACGTGAACCCTGCTTAACGCGCCCAATCGTCAGATGTGGCGAGAAACCACGCTCCTCCGATTCATAGCCCAGCCTGCGTGAGGCAAGTTCAATCCCGCGCTGGAGTCCCTCGAGGGCTGCCGGGGCTTGAATGCCGATATAGATCACGCGTGGGCGCTTCGCGTTTGGAAAGGAACCCAATCCGCTTAAACATAGATCGAAACAAGGAAACATGTCCGCCTCAGCGCGCAGCATTTGCGAGAGCATCTCTACACTGCTTGGGGAAACATCACCCAGGAATTTCAGAGTCAGGTGCAAGTTTTCCATCGGAACCCAGCGGACAGCTGAACCGGTTCCTTTTTGCAGAGGAGCCATTGCTTCGTACACCGCTTCCCGGATTTCCAGTGGGATTTCAAGCGCTATGAATGCGCGCAGAAGACTCATGTTTCAGACCGCTGTGGATGGATTGTCCAGGGCTCGTTCCACAGCTTCCTTCAGCTCAAGAAAGCCAACAGGCTTGGTCAGGTACGTGGAGGCGCCCGCCTCCATGCCGACCCGGATATCCGCCGGCATGCTCTTTGCAGAGACGACAACCACCGGGATCGATACGAGCTCGGGATCCTGACGCATTTGTCGCAAAATATCAAGACCCGATACCTCAGGCATCATGATATCGAGAATAACAATATCGGGTTTTTCTGTGTTAATCAGGCTGAGAGCAGGTGTACTCGAAGTGGTTTTTAGAACCCGAAAACCGCTGACTCGCATCATCTCGGCAAATAATTCAGCGGCATCTGCTTCATCTTCGATGATCAAAACGGTTTTTGGTGGCGATGTCATGAATAAATATACTTAGAATAACAATAGCATAAGACAGATGAATTCGCAAGAGGATGAATGTGTGGCGAACAAGCGGCTCTTCTGTAAGATTTTTCATTCACCTTCTATCTAGGTGGTAGACGGAATGGAGAAACTATGAGCGATCTGGATGACTTTCGTGCAGAAAAAGATGACTTCTTTGAGACATACCCGCAGAGCCCTCTCACGCCGGAACAAAAACGTAGCTTTCAGGGCTTAGCATATTTCCCGGAAAACGAGTCGTTGCGACTCGAAGTAGAGGTGGAGCGGCTATTCGACCAGCAACCGATGGAGATGCAAACCTCGACAGGCGGTGTACAGACGTATATACGTCACTCGCGTTTTAAGTTCCGGGTAGAGGGGGATGAGGCAGAGCTGACGATCTATCAGAATGAGAATGGGTATTTCCTGCCATTTGTCGATTCGCTGGCGGGGAAGGAAACCTATCCCGCCGGGCGCTATCTCGAGCCGGAAGAGTTACATGGCAACCGTTTCCTGGTCGATTTTAACCTGGCGTATAACCCGTATTGCGCCTATAACGAAATGTGGTCCTGCCCGATCACCCCAGCCGAGAATCGATTGAAAGTCCCCATTCGTGCCGGGGAGAAGTTGTTTGAGGAACATTAAGCCCCTACCAGAACAATTCCGTTCTGCATCCATCTGGCTTTTCAGCAAAACCTTTAGAGTCTTAAACACAAATAAAATGACGGGCAAAAGCCCGTCATTTTTCATCTTGGCTCGTTTTCTCCAGAACATCCAGAAGCGCCTGGTATTCCTCGCAGCATTCTGAGCACATATCTAGGTGTTCTCGAATGAGCGGCATCAATTGCGCTGCGTCCTTTTTATCGACTTCCCGCTCTACGTATTCATCGATTCTTGCATAGATTTCGTCGCAAGGAGCATCCTCTTCCCGTACGCTTTCGAGCACACGCAGGAATCCCAGCACGGCTTCATTGGGGATTTCCTCGTGGTGGTTGAAGCTGCTCTTAATCTTTTGGATGAGGGCGCGGATGTTCATAATCTTTTGTCTTTGATGGTTAACGGATAGGTAATCTTACTTTTGCTCGAAGAGCGTCAGGACTTCGTTAGGAGTAATGTCTTCCATGGAAAGCCGCCGTTTGAGTCTGAGCCGCGCGTCGTGGAGCAGTTTGTAGAGGGCGTTTCGGTTCGTCTTGAGCCTGCGTGCCGCATCTTCCATAGGCATATCCTGGACTCCCAACAGGATTAGTGCCTGACGCTGGCGGTCGGTTAATTCCTCCTCAATAATGCGGCGGACGCGCGCCAGCATATCGGCGCGTTCTGCAGAGGTCTCGGGGCCTGCCTGGGGATCGGCGAGCAGGCCGGGTGGGGGAGGTAGCTCTTCGTTCTCTGTGAGCTCATCCAGCGAGGAGTCGCGCCAGCGCTTCCGGCGGAGTTCCGTCAGCGCGATGCGCACGGCAATCTTATGGACCCAGGTCGTGAACTGGCTGCGTCCTTCAAAGGTGCTCAACTGGTCGAGGACGCGCAGGAGTGTTTCCTGCGTCACTTCCTCGACGAGAGAATTAAATTGCGGCTGATCGGGCGAAAGCCAGCGTGAAAGGGCATAGGGCAGACCTTTTTGAACAATCGCGCGCAAATCTTCCAGCGCGGCTTCGCGCGCTGGTCCGGACGTCCCCAGGTCTGAGACCCAGGCTTCGTTGCTTCTTGTGAGCATATTCGTTGAATTATACCTTCGGGTCACTATATAAGATAGAAATGTTAAAACAAATAACGAGCCCAATGGCTCGTTATTGTGGGCGCACAGGGACTTGAACCCCGGACTTCTACTGTGTGATTCTAACTGCTCATGTTCCAATGCATCCAATACCCCCATTTTGTGTGTTTTTGTTTGGTTTTTTGCATTTTTCAGGAGTGTAAAAGTCCATTGAGACCAGTGTTTCCATTGTGTTTTATCCTGATCGCAACACTTTCGCAACACCTACAGCCAGGATTGCAATCTCGCGTTCCGTTGATTCCGGAAAGGCTTTACAAACCGGAAAAACAAAAAGACAACTTGATATATTATCAAGTTGTCTCACTTGGCATTCCCAGCGTGGTTGAACCTGCGGAGCGGTTTTGTAGAAGCAAGTTAGAAGCCCGATCATTTGGCAAAGCGCTCCTGGGCATGTGGGACGAGTATCCATGAGTTCAACAGAAATTGCTATTTTCCAGTAACAATCGGATAAAAATAGTACAATTGTTTATTACCATTGGTTATGAGTAGTTCAGGCTTACCAACTACGGATTATTCATTCGGAAATTGGGTCAAACGTAGACGAAAGACACTTGATCTTACGCAACAGGAACTTGCTCGCCGGATCGGCTGTTCTGTAGCAATGATCTTGAAAATTGAGGCGGATGAACGGCGTCCATCGCCCCAGATCGCTGAATTGCTTGCTCAGCATCTAGAAATCCCACCGGACCAGCTAGACTTATTTTTGAAAGTAGCACGCCAGAAAAAGGCGGTGGATCGCCTGGGGACTATTCCGCCTCTTCCTGCGGTCGCACCTTCTTCCGTTTTCGAACCGCTTCGGCTCAACCTGCCTCATCCGTTAACTCCCCTGCTCGGGCGTGATTTTGAACTCCGTACCATCTTTCAACAACTTCAGGATCCCGGCTGTCGCCTATTGACCCTCACAGGTCCTGGAGGCGTCGGCAAGACGCGGCTGGCACTAGAAATTGCGCATCAATCGCGCGACGCTTTCGATGACGGTGTGTGTTTCATTCCGCTGGTTGGAACGAGCGCATCAGAATTCATGATACCTGCCATCGCCAATGCGCTGGGGTTCGCATTTTCTGGCGCAAAGGAATTGAAGGCTCAACTGCTCGATTTCCTTAGAGAGAAACATATTCTACTCGTGCTAGATAACCTTGAACATTTGCTTCCTGGCATCGAACTGCTGGTGGAACTCCTGGAATTCGCACCCGATGTCAAATTGCTCATAACCTCCCGTGAGCCGCTCAATCTCAGCGCGGAATGGGTGCTCAGAGTGCAAGGATTGCCTGTCGCCTCGAATATTCAACAGATCAATATGGAATCGAACAGCGCTGCGATGCTATTTGTCCAGCGGGCGAAACAAGCGAATGCGGAGTTTACCCCTGCATCCGAGGATCTGCCTGCCATCACGCGCATATGCCAGATTGTCGAAGGCTTGCCGTTGGGTCTGGAGCTAGCCGCAACCTGGGTACGGACGCTCTCCTGCATTGAAATTGCACAGGAGATCGAACACAACATAGATTTTCTTTCCGCGGCGGGTCGTGCTGTGCCACAGCGACATCGCTCAATGCGAGCAGTGTTCGATTATTCTTGGAATCTGCTTTCTGACAAAGAACAGCAGGTCATGATGAAGGTTTCGGTTTTCAAAGGGGGGTTCACGCGCGCTGCTGCCGAACAGGTTGCAGGTGCAACATTACCGCTTTTATCCTCGCTTGTGGACAAATCGTTGCTACAGCGCAGCAAACATAACCGTTACGACGTGCATGAGTTGATCCGACAATACGCCCATGCCCGTCTCGTTGAGTCTGGCAAATTCCAGGAAACCTGTAATCTCCATTTTGAATTTTTCCTGGCATCGGCGGAGGAGTCCCGTTCAAAATTGCGGGGGGCTGAACAACTCACCTTCTTGAACCGCCTTGAAGAGGATTACGACAACCTGCGTGCGGCGCTCGAATGGTCGCTGAGAAACAATACATCGGCAAGCGAAATTCCGAGAGTAGATGACTCTATGGCGCAGAAGTCACTACGGCTCGTCTACGCACTCAATCCATTCTGGGTCATGCGTGCCCAATGGAGTGAAGGACGCAATTGGCTTCAGCGTGCTCTGGAGCAAGCTTCGAAATTTCCAAAGCGCGTCGAGTTCTTGAAGGTGCTTGATACCGCTGCACTCTTGGCCGTCGAGCAGGCAGATAATCAATCTGCCCGACAATTGGCAGAGGAGAACCTCTCACTTTCTGAACAGCTTGGAGACTCGTACTACAAGGCCAAAGCATTAAGTACCCTGAGTACTGTATCGTGGAAGCAAAAAGACTTTGCGGCAGCGCGCTACCAGTGCGAACTGGCGTTGGCTCAATTTCGCGAACTTGGAACAAAGATCGATATTGCAGAATCGCTGCACCTTTTGAGTCAAATTGCACTGATCCAGGATGACCTCAAAGTAGCACAATCCCATATCGAGGAGGCTCTGCAGATCTTTCTTGAAGTTGGGGATCAGATCATGGCCAATGCGACATCTGCAGATCTCGGAACTCTGGCGTATTTGCGTAAGGATTTCGCAACGGCGCGATCATATCTTGAGAGGAGTGAGAAACATTTTCAGGAAGCCGGAGCTATCGTCCCGGCAGCAAGGATTTTGAACAAACTGGGAGACGTCGCGCGATGTGAGCATGATTATGAAGAAGCAAAAAAATGTTATACGGAAAGTCTGATCGTGTGTCGCGAGGCAGGTGACCAAGATATTCTTCCTGACATTCTTCATAATCTAGGCTATGTGGCAAAACACCATGGTCATTCCTCGAAGGCATTGGCTTTGTTTGAGGAAGGACTTCGCATTTATCAAGACTCTGGTGATCTGGCTGGTATTGCCGAGTGCCTAGTGGGAATCGCTGGATTATTTTTAGCACAGAGACAAGTTGAAAAAGCAGCATGCCTCTTAGGTGCGGCTGAAGTATTACGGGAGAGTGCCGGGGCGAGGTTATGGACTGCCAATCAAATTGAGTATGATCGCATCCTTGCCTACTTGCGGGAATCGATGGAGGAAAACGCCCTCGAATCGGCTTGGGCGAAGGGAAGGAACTTATCCGTTGAGCAGGCGGTTGCAGAAGCATTGGAATAGTTGTGGCAGGATATCTGGCATTACACAGCGCGAACTCTGCCCCACGAATGGCCAGCCAGGGTGGAACCATCCTGTTGCCTGGCATCACTCCCCTTCCAAATAGAGATAAAGCTCTATGGCTCGAGCGGGGAAATTCGTATCTGAACTCGGATGTTCAACTTTTTCAATTTGGAAGAAACCCCAGGTGCCAGCTGTGGAGGTGATCTGCGCCGGTGCCAAGGCAATTAGATGGACCTGGCCAACCTTCATTGCATGGTCGACCTGCTTGGAACGCGCAGCCGCGTCTTGGGCGAACTGTGAAAGCTTGCGAAGGAATTCCGTGTTCAG
>JAICRQ010000142.1 GCA_025966435.1 Anaerolineales bacterium
AAGGAACAGTCGTCATTGCGACGGTCTATGGCGATGTGCATGACATTGGCAAGAACCTTGTCAAAACCATCCTCGCCAACAACGGCTACACGGTCGTTGATCTCGGCAAGCAAGTCCCGGCAGAGACAATCATCACCAAAGCTGTCGAGGTCAATGCGACCGCGATCGGGTTGAGTGCGCTGCTGGTGTCTACTTCCAAGCAAATGCCGTTGATCATAAACGAACTGCACCGCCGCGGACTTAAGTTCCCGGTGCTGGTGGGCGGCGCAGCGATCAACCGTCGCTTCGGTCGGCGAATCCTGTTCACGGAAGATGGGAATATCCACGAACCTGGAGTCTTTTACTGCAAAGACGCGTTCGAGGGACTCGAAACCATGGACCAGCTCATCGTCCCGGAGAAGCGCGAGGAGTTGCTGGCACGCGTCCGCAAGGAGGGCGATCTCGAAATGGGACGAACCTCTCAGGTGCCGGAACATCGAAAAACGGGGGCACGCTCCAAGATCCAGCCGGAACCGGTGCAGCATCCGCTCAAATGGGGTCAGCGTGTCGTTAAGGATATGCCGCTGGAAATTGTCCTCAAGCATCTAAGTCTGAATGAACTCTATCGCTTATCCTGGGGCGCGAAGAACACCCACGGCGCAGAATGGGAAAAGCTGAAAGCAGAATTTGACAAACGTCTGCAAAAAATGACCAGGGAAGCCCTGCGTTATAAATGGCTAAAGCCTCAGGGCGTGTATGGTTTGTTTCCGTGTCAGTCTGACGGGGATGACTTGATCATTTACCACCCTGAAACAGTCAACTCGGCGTCACCGGACGAATTGACCCGCTTCTCGTTCCCGCGCCAGCCCTATGATGATCACCTGGCGCTGTCCGATTATTTCGCCCCTGTCGATTCTGGCAAACTAGATGTCGTTGCCTTCCAGGTCGTTACCGTTGGGCAGGAAGCCACCGAGCGTTTCGAAAAGCTGCAGGCGAATAACGATTACACCGAAGCCTACTTCTCACACGGGCTCGCCGTCCAGACAGCAGAAGCGACCGCTGATTACCTGCACCAGCACATCCGTCGCGAATTGGGCATCCCGGAAAACCAGGGCAAACGTTACTCCTGGGGTTATCCCGCTATCCCAGAGCTGGAAGATCACAAAAAGGTCTTTGAGCTTTTGCCTGCTGTGGAAACAGAACTTGGCATAACCCTTTCTGCCGCATACCAGTTAATTCCCGAACAGTCCACGGCTGCGATCATCGTGCATCACAAGGCCGCCAAGTATTACAGCGTCGGTGAGTCGCGCGTCGAGCAGTTAATGCGGTAGGTATGCAAGTAAACAAGTATACATTTGAGTATTCGACAATCAAGGGTAAGCCATAAGTCCAGAGCGATATATAGTGTCAAAAGCGAACAAGGTCATTCTCTTCTCGATTGTCGCACTTGGTTTTTGTCTACGTCTCTACCGGGTTGGGGCAAAAACTTTTTGGATAGATGAGCTGGGTGTTGCAATTGCAGCCACAATGCCCACGCTGACCGAGGCATTGGAATATGCTCGTGGCCATGTGATGGCAATGCCACTGGATTATGTCATTGCCTGGCTTATGGCACATATCTCCATCGCTGAAGGCTGGCTGCGTTTGCCTGAAGCCATCTGGGGCACTCTTAGCCTCGTGGCAGGCTACCTGCTTTATCGAGAGTTTCTCGAAGAACGTGCGGCTTTAATTGCCACATTCCTGCTCGCGCTTTCGCCTGCCTTGATCGAATATTCCCAAGAGCTGCGTTTCTATGCTCCTCTGATCTTCTTTTACACCTTGAGTCTGTCAACAGGGCTCAGAGCAAGCCGAGAAGGCAAAGCAATTCATTGGCTCGTTTTTACAGTAACCTGCTGTGTAGGAATTTTTTTTCATATCTACGCAGCGTTAGCATTGATTCCCGTTAGTCTGTGGACGATAACGGAAAGGGATACCCGAAAGGGTAACTTTCGTTTCTTTTCCTTGAGCATCTTCCTGATCCTGCTTGGAGCGGTGTACGCGATCTATTCCTATGGGTCTTTCCCAGGGGAAAAATCAGAGTTGTTCGCATTCGAATCTGTGTGGCAGGTGATTCTGGGTGGATTCGGCTGGATACCCTCTTTTCCCGCGACAACGTCTGCGTGGTTATTTGGTACAGTTTGTTTGTGTTTTGCTGTGCCGGGAATATACGATCTCCTTGCGTCATCCCACCGGAAATATGTTTTACTTCTCTTAATCAGCATTGGGTTACAAATCGGTATCTTATTCGGCATGACGGTAATAAAAAATTACTTTGCATCCGCGCGACAGTTCCTGATACTTGTTCCGCTTTCGACACTATTGAGCGCTGCAGGTATTGACGTTCTGATTCAAAAGATCCGGAGACGTTATACCAAAAGAGATTTCCATATACAGCTACTCAACGGTGCGACAGTTTTATCAGTAGGATTCCTGGCATATCCGGCTTTGCAGCAATATTACGCTCTTGAAAAAGGTGCAACACGCCCCATCCTGCATATTTTGAATGAAAAGTGGCAACAGGGACAGAGCATTTACGTCATGCCAGGATATGAGAGAGACGTCTACGCATTCTATGCGAAACGTCTCGCAGGTAATTCTGCCCTGGCTGGCAGTTTCGTACCACTTGAAATTAAGGCAGAGCAGACCTTCCCGGAGCAAGTTGTATTTCTAATTGCGACTCCATCTTTTGATGCCACATCGCTCGGCTTTGAGCCTATTTTTGTCCCGCCGGCGAATACTCTGTATCCCCATGTTTTGTGGCAAAAACATTGATGAGCTACTGTAAAATTCTGTTTTCCATAGCAGCCTCACCCTTCTTATCACCCTATGTGATTATGCATTCGCGGATCGGCGCGTTCCTGGCATTGGTAGCATCTCCCTATGAAATCGCCGCAGCAGTGATTGGAATGGGGGCTATAGTACTTATCAGGTTCCTTGCATGAAAAACAACAGATTCCAACTAGCGGTGTTTGGCTTTATTGTTTTTTTCATCGGCGGTATTTTTATTATGAACTATTTGCAGTCTGCTTTACAAAACACCACTATGATCCTTGGTGTAGACCTTTTCCCGCGCTGGGTCGGCGCGCAAGCGATCCTGGACGGTCAAAATCCCTACAGCCAGGAAACGCGAACAGAGATTTGGCAAACCATTTATGGAAGTTCAGAGACACCTCACGGGAATCCATTTGGATTTTATTATCCTCCGTCCGTTGCTACACTCTTATTCCCATTCCTCCTTGGCGGGGTCTCTCTGGAAACCGCTGCCGTCGTTTGGTGCGCCTTATTATGGGCGCTATGGGCAGTTTTCCTCTTCTTGTGGCTAATAGTTATTGAGATTCCGTATAAAACCAGACTGTTGCCTCTCTTCTTACTAAGCGGCTTGATGTTTCGCCCTGCTTTTTCCAATTATCTCCTGGGACAGTATTCTCTCTTCTGTGTACTGATGCTCATCCTGAGTTGGTTTTGTTTTAAGAAGAAGTATTGGATCCTTGGCGGGATTTTCGGCGCCTTAGCGCTGATCAAGATTTCATTAACTGCCCTTCCGTTTGCTCTCCTCCTTACCATGTATGGGCGCCATTGGAAAGCCCTAGTTTCCTTTGGGCTTACTTCCTTGATCCTGTATTTGCCTCCCACGCTGATACTCGGTTGGTGGGTGCCGGATTTTATGAGCGACATTTCACGCTATACTCTAGACAATGCAGTAGCTTGGTCTGTAGTTGATCTTAAGACTGCTTTGGGGATTGGATGGTTGTTCTTCGCCCTGATATTGCTTCTTGGAGGCTTGAAATTCAAGGACTTTGATCTTGCCATTGCCGCAGCATTGCCGCTAAATGCCATCTTTGTGCCTCATACCGCGGATTACGACCTGGTTGTTTTTATTCCTCTCCTTTTTCTATTGGCAAGCCGCTGGTTTACCGATACGAAGTTCCCTGCCTGGGCTTCTATCCTTGCGTTCAGCCTGCTGCTCTGGTTTCCCTGGGTAAGCCTGATCACGTTTGTCAGTGTGGTGACTGAATTTGCGGTGGAACACTGGTATCGTTTCATATGGCTGACCTATCCCGTGATAATTTTAATCGTAGCGATCTTGAGTAAATTTTTCCTGCAAAGGATACGCTCGTTACACCCGGTACAGCCTTGATCTCAGGCAGAGCGTTTGCTCCATGAAACAACAGCTTCCACTTAACATCCTGCTTGTGCTTGCCCTCCTCATTGGCTTACTTACACTCAACGATTACGGCGAGTCGTGGGATGAAATGAAGCTCTACGACTACGCCGCGGATTCGCTCGAAGCTTATGGAACCTGGTTACAGCATGGGACGGTTCCTGTCACAGGGGATCGCTTCGAGAACTACGGTCCGTTTTTTGTGATGCTCACTCGAATCGTCACAAAGGCGTTTACACAGATATTTCCTGCTGTGCAGGAAGTAGACGTGCAGCACTTCGTCTACTTCCTCACATTCCTGCTCGGCGTCTGGGCTTTTTATCAACTCGCCATACGTTGGATGAGCTACAACGCGGCGTTTGGCGCGACCCTGCTCTTTGCGACGCAACCTGTGCTCTGGGGTCACGCGTTTATCAATCCTAAAGATATTCCGCTCCTGTCACTGTTTCTGTTGAGCCTGTATCTGGGAATGAGAATGCACGATTCACTGTTTGGGCGTGAGGTTCCTACTGTTATTGAGTCTACCTCTGCCGTTTGGCATCAGCTGTCACCGCAATCACGTCGTTTGTTATTTACTACAACGATTTTTTGGCTGGCGCTGCTCTTCATTCTCTTTGGCGGTACAAACCTGTTGCATCAATGGATCGACGGTCTCGTCCGCGAGGCGGCTCAAGCCGAGGGATCGTGGCTCACCCAGCTCATTCCTCGAATACAGAGAGTCGCACCGGAGATTTATGTCGAACGGTTCTTTGTGCTGTTCCTGCGAGTGAGGTCCATTGTCTTTTTGCTTGCCACAGGAATATTAATCTGGCTCTACCATCGTTATTTCCCGGCTGCGTTGCGCCTTCTCGAAAGCATTCTGCCTGCCGGAATCATTCTTGGCTTGACTGTTTCCATCCGCATTTTCGGCGTGTGGGCAGGCGTGCTTGTAGCGGGCTACATGGTTTGGAAATCCGGGCTGAAGGCGTGGCTGGCACTCACGATCTATGCCGGGATCGCCATACTCGCGATGTACCTCACCTGGCCCTATCTTTGGCCCGATCCGATCGGTCACTTCTGGGAAACCGTAGGGATCATGTCGCAACACCCGTGGCCGGGTATGGTCCTGTTCAACGGCACGGAATATCCCGCCAGTGACCTTCCGGCTTCCTATATGCCGCTTCTGCTGGCGATCCAATTGACGGAACCTGTTTGGGTCTTGTTTTTCGTGGGTTTTGCAATGGCAGTGTTCGGCTTCATAAGGAAACAAAGGGAACCGCGCGAACTGCTGGCATGCACGCTAGTGTGGTTCATTCTGCCCCTGGCCACGTTTGTTATCTTGCGCCCAACCCTATATGATAACTTTCGTCAGACGTTCTTCATCCTACCACCCATCTTTCTCATAGCAGGGTTGGCTTTCGACCTAGTGCAAAGGCCTCTCTTACAAGGCGCCCTGATCGCTCTTGTTGCTCTCCCCGGCTTGATTGCGTCAGCGAGCCTGCACCCCTACGAATATGTTTATTACAACCAATTCATCGGCGGTGTTCGTGAAGCCGTGGATCGCTTCGAGCTGGAGTACTGGGCAACTTCGTATCGGGAAGCCGCGCGAGAAGCCAACCGCATCGCACCGGCAAATGCAAACGTCTGGGTGGATGGACCGGCGCACTTATTTAACCGGTTTGCTCGTCCTGATTTTCATATCTATTCACCGCAGGAACCGGAGCGCGCCAATCATTATGATGTCGTCGTGACGCTTGCGCGCTATGACCTGGAAAAAACTTCATTCCCGGCTGCGCCCATTGTTTACAGAGTAACACGCGAAGGTGCTGTTTTCGCTGTGATTCGACAACCGTAAAGGAAACAAAATGAATGTGCTAGAACGACTCTCGACAGAAATTATCCTCGCCGATGGCGCGATGGGAACTATGCTCCACGCCCACGGCATTGGGTTTGACAAGTGTTTCGACGAGCTCAACCTCACCCATCCCTCGGCGGTGGCAGAGATCCATCGCGCCTACATCGAAGCGGGCGCGCAACTAGTTATCACCAACACGTTTGGCGCCAACCGTTTTAAGCTTGCCAAGCATGGATTAGAGGATCACGTAGTGCAAATCAACCAGGCAAGCGTGGACCTGGCGAAACGCGTGGTTGCCGCTTCGTTCAAAGAGGTGCTGGTCGCAGGAGATGTCGGTCCGCTCGGCGTGCGGATCGCGCCGTTTGGGCGCGTCCAGCCCGAGCAGGCGCGCGCCGCCTTCGCGGAGCAGATCCAAGCCCTGGCGGAAGCGGGGGCAGATTTGATCGTGATCGAAACGTTCAGCGACCTCTACGAAATCCGTGAGGCGATCCGCGCGGCAAAAGAAGTAGGGGTGAGTCATAACTCGCCCTTACCAATTGTTGCCTCCGTTACGTTCACGCGCGACGACCGCACTGTGCTGGGCGATGATCCTATGAAGGTCGCTCGCGCCCTCCGGGATGAAGGCGCCGATGTGATTGGCGTCAATTGTTCCGGAGGACCAGCACAGCTTTCCCGCATCCTAAAGCAGATGCACCAGGCAGTGCCGAATGGTAAGTTCTGGGTCAAGCCGAATGCGGGCTGGCCCGAACAGGTCGGCGGGCGCATTATGTACCCCGCAGATGCAGACTATTTTGGGGAATATGCGCTTTCCTTCCGCGAGATGGGCGCCTGCATTGTCGGCGGGTGCTGCGGCACGACGCCCCAGCACATTGCGGTGATGCGGAAGGCACTCGATACTACGCCGCGAATTGACGAGCCCCAGATCACTGTTTTGCCGCAGGAAGAAGTGACGGAGACTGCGCAGGAACAACCCACGCCTTTCGCGCAAAAACTGAATTCAGGTGGATTCGCCATTTCGGTGGAAATGGACCCACCGCGCGGACTCTCGACTCACAAGCTGCTTGCGGGCGCCTCCCTCCTCGCCGACGCCGGGGCGGACGTGATCAACGTGGCTGATTCTCCGATGGCGCGCATGAGAATGTCCGCCTGGGCAGTGTGTGACGTGGTACAGCGCAAGGTCGGGGTTGAGACGACCCTCCACTTCCCGACGCGCGGGCGCAACCTGTTACGCGTTCAGGGCGACCTGCTTGCCGCGCACGCGCTGGGCATTCGTAATGTATTCGTCGTGATGGGCGACCCGACCGCGATTGGTGATTATCCTGAAGCGATGGATAACTATGACCTTGTGCCTTCCGGGTTGATCAAACTCATCAAACAGGGATTCAATACTGGCGTGGACCATTCCGGAACGAGCATCGGGCAGCCCACCAGTTTCTTCGTCGGCGCGGCGCTGAATCTGTGCCCGCCGGATGTGGAGACCGAAATCAAGAATCTGCACCGGAAAGTTAAAGCAGGTACAGACTTTTTCATCACGCAACCTATCTACCGCCCTCAAGATGGACCCTCCTTACTGGAACGCTATGAAGCGAAGCATGGAACGTTAGATAAGCCCGTGCTGGCTGGCATTCTGCCGCTGGTCAATGTGAGGCATGTTAATTTCCTGCATAACGAAGTGCCGGGCATCTTCATTCCCGACGAAACGCGGAAGCGAATCGAGCAGGCAGGGGAAAACGGAACACGTGTCGGTGTGGAGCTGGCTGTCGAGTTGATTCAGCAAATTAAGTCCTGGGCGAACGGCGTCTACATCATGCCGCAGTTCCACAAATTTGACATGGTGGCGGAGATCATCGAGGAGGTAAACAGGTAGTCAGGTATGCAAGTATCTACCTTAACATTTACTTGTCCACTTGTTCCCGTGTATACTTAAACCATGCTCCTTACAATCGACATTGGGAATACGAATGTCACATTGGGACTGTATAAAGGCGATGTGCTTGGCTCACACTGGCGGCTTGCCACAGACCACGCCCGTATGCCAGATGAATATGGCTTGCAGTTCCAGG
>JAICRQ010000138.1 GCA_025966435.1 Anaerolineales bacterium
GAGAGCCGTCGTTACATTTCGTGAGAAAAACAGCTTTTAGACAGCAGCAATCTCAGGCTGATATTCACTGATGAGAAAACGTAACCCGTCATACAGAATGACCAGGCGCGCCGAGGCAGTTGCTTCCTTGGGGGTCAAAATCACGCCATAGCTAACGGCGACCATGCTTCCGTCCGGTTCGATCCGAACCAGTCCGTAGCCTGTCGTTGCTGTTCCGGGGTCTATTCCTAATGCCAGAGTCATTCCATCCTTAAATAATTACCGCGGAGATGCCGGGAGCGCAGAGCTTTTAAATTTTCTCAGCATGCTCCGCGTCTCCGCGGTAAAGAAAACTATGCACCTTCGAGAGCAGCCAGCGCTTCTTCTGAAACCTTCAGGTTGTAGTAAACATTTTGCACATCGTCGAGGTCTTCAATCGTCTCAATCGCCCTGAGCACCTGGACGGTATCTTCCGGTTTGAGTTCCACTTCCTGTTTGGGATGCATACGCAAGCCCGCCTCTTCCGGTTGGACTTTCGCCTTGTGCAGAAGAGTAGCGATTTCCTTGAACGTCTCAACCGGACCCGTGATTTCGATGTATCCATCTTCCTCTACCACATCGTTCGCGCCAGCTTCGATGCCCAGCTCAAAGGCTTTGTCGAAGTTCAACGCGCTCGAGGGGAAGGAGAAGTAGGCAATCCGGTCAAACTGCCAGCCGACCGCTCCCGGTTCGGCCATGTTGCCGCCAGCTTTTGTAAAGACATGCCGCAGGTCCGAGACGGTGCGATTGCGATTATCAGTCACAGATTCGACCATTACCGCCACACCATGTGGAGCATAGCCTTCGTAGGTGATCTGCTCGAACGCCGCCGCGTCCTTATCTTCCCCGGAACCACGCCGGATGGCACGCTCGATGTTGTCCTTCGGCATGTTCTCGGCGCGGGCTTTATCTACTGCAAGGCGCAAGCGAAAATTGGTTTCGGGATCGCCCCCACCCTCCCGCGCCGCGATCACAATTTCACGTGCCAGACGCGTAAAGATGGCACCGCGCTTGGCATCCGCCGCGCCCTTTTTACGCTTAATCGTTGACCATTTGGAATGACCTGACATGTCGTTCTCCTTCAAATAAAGACCACATTTGTGGGAAATTTATGCAATAAGCCCAAAAATTATACCATCTCGCTTGCGCTGATTTGCCCGCTTAAAGAACTCAAATGATGCTACAAAACGCGTCGATACGTACGTTATCTCTTACAAAATTCCCAAGGAACGTTTCGCGCTCGCCAGTAGTTCGTCATAATGAGTTTCCAGTCTTGCATTGACCCCACGCAAACCTGCCACCACTTTTTCTGTCCATAACAAGTATTCTTGCCGGCGCTCCAACGACCAATCAGCAGGCGGCGTAGCAAGGATATTGTGCACATTGCAAATCTTATCTGCCAGCTTCAGAAGCTTGGCACTGTGCGTTTTATGGGGCGCTGCCTCCACCTGTAATTGCTTGCGCACTTGTTTGGGTAAACTTTTATCATCGGTCACTTCAAGCACGAGTGCCAGCACAGCCTCTCCAAATTCAACTTTGATTTCCTCCGGTGTTGTGCCCGTGTCTTCGATCGTATCATGCAGAATAGAGGCAACCAACAAATTAAGATCTCGAACCTCAGCAACGATCCAAAGAGTCTCGGCAACCTGGATAGGATGGTTAATGTACGGCGATTGTTTGGAATCTTTTCGCCGTTGATTTATGTGTTTCTCTGCTGCAAACCGCATGGCCTTCAGAATCAGACCAATAGAATTGTCCATTACTTGAACTCCAAGTTTGTTCCCCCGCAGTTCAAGTGCTGGGGGAACAAACTACATCGCCTTTGCCCGCGCCGCCATTTGCGCCCGCAGTGCGTTGGTATCCCTCTCGATAGTAAAGAGCGCCCCTAAATAGAATAGGAAACACAGGATCCATGCGATGACGCAGATGCTCAGAATCGCAAAGGTTCTATTGCCGGAGGACACAATGAGAGCGCCGGTGAGAGCTGGTGCTGCCACTGCCCCACTGTTCTCGATAAAGTACTCGATCGCCTGCGCTGTAGAGCGGACTTCAGGAACGGTCACATCGTACACTGTAGCAATCACATTGGCGGAGGAAAGCGGCATGAAAATGGCAGTCAGGCACATAAAAATAAAGAACTGGGTGGGGCGATCGAGCGGCGTGGTCATGGCGAGATAAATAAAAATGGCACCCAGCAACACCCCTGCGCTGGAAATCAGAATCCGTCCCTTTTTCGTGTGCTGGAACAGCAGGTCGCCCAGATACCCACCGACAAAATACCCTGCCGCCAGAATGAGAATGACTGGCGCCATAGTACCGATGATCGCGTTACTATCATAGCCGCGCTCGGTTTCGAGATACCCAAAGAAGAAGAACGTGATCACATTCCAGGGAAAGACGCCCGCAAAGCCCTGGAGAAAGATAAACCACATCGTGCGTTTCCTGAAGATCTCTCTGGCTTCCGCCCACGAAAATCGAAAGGTCGCCATTTCGGGCATATTCTCGAATTCTGGTTCCGCCTTGCCGCGCGGCATCTCCCTGACTCCAAAGTAGATCAACAACGCCACAACGATTCCCAGCCCGCCTGTGATGTAAAAGACAGAGCGCCAGCCGCCGATCATCGGCGCGACCATTTGCCCCAGGATCAGTCCAGCCAGAAAGCCGAGCGGCTGGGCAAGTTGCAAAATCCCGTAGACCTTGCCGCGCAGGTCCGGACCGAAATAATCGGCGATGAGTGTAAAGATGCCCGGGTAGGACGAATCATCCACGCCGGTGGAGGCGCGGGTAATGAGAAAACCAGTGTAGGTACGGACAATTGCGTTCAACCAGGTCGTCGCACCCCAGATGAAGGAAGCCAGCGCCAGCAACTTGACGCGGGCGTAACGATCGTATAAATAGCCCCAAAGTGGATATAAGATTGTGGAGACCGCCAGCGCCCCTGAGTTGACCAACCCCCATCGGAAATCATCCAGCCCAAATGTTTCACTGATTTGTACCTGCAGCGAACCGATCATCAATTTGTCGGTCTGATGCAGGAGCATAAAGAAGAAAAAGATAATGACAACAAACCAGCGGTAACGCGAACTCTGCGGCGACATAGGCACCATCGAAAGTGGGATGTTTGATTAGGGGAACACGTTCCTAACTGAAAAGGTTCAAGTTCTACAGATCAGGGTTGTCCTCGTAAATGATTTGTTTCGCAAGTTCCTGCAGCTCTGCCACATCATTAATTTTTGCCGAGTCAAAATATTGACCGAGCAGGTCCATCGGGCTCAGGCTGCTAATCGCCTGTCCCTGCGGGATGCGGACGCGCGCTTCGATCTTGGGTTTCTTAACCAGGTGAAATTCAAAGCAGCAATCTGCATATTTACGCAGCGCGGTTTCATCAATGAACACATCCAGCTCGCGGGGATATTCAACGGTGAGCTTGACGATCGCTCCGGACATGTGATTGGGCTCAGGCAAATTGAAGCACAGGAATTCGGTCACATTGTCGCTGGATTGCAGAATGGCGCGCCGTTCAATGAAGGGACGCGTCCCGTCGATCTTTCTCCACTCTACTTTTGTGTCGCCGCAGCACACATCGGCGATCACGTAAAACTTATCATCCGCGGCTTCGCCGAAATCGACGCGCTCGATGGAGCCCGGGTAGATCACAGGTGGATGATATCCCTCATTTAAGTTTTGGGGTTTATGGATGTGACCAAGTGCTACATAGTCGAGACGCCTGTCTTTGACCAGAGAGGTCGGCAGCACCAAGTCAGCGCCTAACATCACCATCCGTTCTGCACCGAACACTGCTCCTTCCACTGAGGCATGCGCAGTGAGAATCAGTGGAAGGCCCCTATCGGCTTCCTCTACCCACGCCTCCACCAATTCGGAGATGCGGCTCTCGATCTTTGAGAATATCTCCTTCGGATCCGTCCCGCTGACCTCAACAGAAGCCATCAAGCCCGAACGTGACACCCAGGGCATGGCAATCACTTGAACGGGCAAATCCCATAGATCAACCGGCTTGTAAAACTGGGGCTTTTGCAGGACGCGCACGTAGGGCACTTCCAGCGTATCGAACTCCTGGATGGCATGGGCGCGCCCGGTAGCAGGCGACAAGTCGTGATTTCCGACAAGCAATAAGGTTGGGATTTTTGCGCGCGATAAGCGGATAATGCGTTTTCCCCACTCCCGTTGGAAGGTTGGTGCAGGCGAACGGTCTTTGTAGGCATCTCCCGCGAAGATGACCATGTCCACTTTTTCGTCGATCGCTGCGTCCACGATCGTATCCAGCGCCCTGAGAAAATCAAGCACGCGCAGAGGCAGGCCGGTCTCCGGGTCATGCTTGCCGTAATTCGCCATATCAATGTGGGCGTCTGCGAAATGCAATATCTTCATAGTCTCCTCATTGCTTGTGTGCTAATGCATTTGTATATCAGATTGTCCCAGACCAATTAGCCGCTCAAAAGACAATCTGACCAGAAGACGAACTAAGGTTGGACACCGAGGTCCTGCATCGCCTGTGTGGCAGGGACCCACTGGGGGTGGACGTTCAGCGCGGCGCGGTAATCGTTCACGGCAAGCTCTGTTTTGCCAGCCATGTAATACGCTTGTCCGCGCCAGTAGAGGGATTCTTCCAGGACAGGCTCGGCGATCGTATCGTTTAGCGTGGTATCCGCCAGATTGATCACATCCGCAAAGCGGTTGGTGTAGTAATACGCTTTATAGGGTCCGGTCTGGTACCACATCATGCGATACGGGCGAACTGAATCATTGGTGTCCAGATCGGCATAGATGTTGAAAGCATAATCATAGGCAATCGCCGCGTCGGCGTATTGCAGCAGGGCGACGTGACTGGTACCCACGTTGAACCAGGCAAAGAACCGGTCGATATCGGCGAGAGACTGTGCTTCCGATTGGGCGACGCTCAACGCATGCTGGCTCGCCCACTGATCATCTGCCCATGGACCCAGCAAATTCATGACTTCATTTTGTTTTTCGTTCGGATATACAACAATAAATACATAATTGAAGGCGCGCCAGCCTTCGATAAATGTGGAAGTTTTGATCTTACGATTTTGTCCCGGCTCCGCGCCGGCAGGCTGGTAGGTGTCCTGATAGATGATCAAGTCCTGGTTCTCATCGTAGCCTGTGATGAAGCCATAATGCCCCATCCAGCTATACTTGCCGTTGACATCGGTTTCATAGATACCCTTTTCCACAATTACGGGAAAGCCCGCGGCGACTATTCTCTTGAGCAATTCGATATCCCCACCGTAGCGAACGACCGATGACATGCCCGGGACGTTGTCAATGATGTAATCCTGTAACTCATAAGGCATTACATTCTTATCTGCATCCGTCGGCTTGACGGCTCTCCCGACCACATCCCGGTCCCCGTCCCAGCCCCAGTAGGTAAGCGCCATGGAAAAGTTTGCAGGACCACAGTAGTTGAGCCTTCCATGCTGGTGTTCGTATTTGACGTTCTCCAGCATAACGGTAGCTGGCAGAGGCGTGGTGGTCATCGTAGGCGGAAGGGTGGGACCCGGCTGCTGGGTGGCTGTTTCGGCTGGAGCCTGCGGTGTCAGCGTCCCCTGAAGAGTCTGGATCATCTTTGTGACCGCCAGGTTCACCTGCGCCTGTTCAGTCGGCTGGAAGACCGCTTCCTCCGGCGGATTTACGGCATATCGGAGTTGTGTCCGCAACGATTCCAGCCGCCAGGAGAGGCGGCTGTGGATCGGAGGAAAGTAGTAGAGAATGATGAGTACGACTATGGAAATGGGCACTAGCCATACACGATTAAAGCGTTCGGGCATTTTAAGGATTATATAACAAAAAGGACCCCGAGATTTTTGATTCCCGGGGTCTCATCTTATTCTTATTCTTTCGCTTACTCGCGAACTTCGCCTTCGATCACGTCATCACCATTTTGCGGAGGTGTTGACGGTCCGCCCGGCGCTTCCGGCTGAGGCTGTCCCTGTGCGTAGAGTTGCTGGCTCAAGGCATGGAATGTCTGCTGGACTTCCTCGCTCGTCTGTTTGATGCGGTTGAGGTCGTCGCCCTGTGCCGCCTGTTTGAGGTTGTTGATCTTTTCCTCAATCGTGGCGCGTTCTGCAGAAGGCACCTTGTCGCCGAGGTCACGCAGAGCCTTCTCGGTCTGGTAGACGAGACTGTCGGCGGTGTTCTTCGCGTCGATCAGCTCGCGGCGCTTCTTATCTTCCGTTTCGTTCTGACGGGCTTCCTGAACCATGCGATCAATGTCGCTCTTGTCCAGGTTCGTCGAAGCTGTGATAGTCACTTTCTGCTCCTTGCCAGATGCCTTATCTTTCGCCGTGACATTCAGAATGCCGTTGGCGTCGATATCGAAGGTCACTTCGACCTGAGGCATACCGCGCGGTGCCGGTGGGATGCCGTCGAGGCGGAACCGCCCGAGCGACATGTTATCCGTTGCCAGAGAGCGCTCACCTTGTAGCACATGGATGTCTACAGCAGTCTGGTTGTCCGCAGCGGTGGAATAGGTTTCCGTCTTGCGAACAGGGATGGTGGTGTTGCGCTCGATCATCTTGGTCATCACGCCACCCAGGGTTTCGACACCCAGCGAAAGCGGGGTCACGTCGAGCAGGAGAATGTCCTTCACGTCGCCGCCGAGAACGCCGCCCTGAATGGCTGCGCCAACTGACACGACCTCATCCGGATTGACACCTTTGTTGGGTTCTTTGCCGTTGGTTAACCGGCGGACCAGTTCCTGAACCATCGGCATACGGGTCGAACCACCGACGAGCACCACTTCATTCAATTTGCTGGCATCCAGACCTGCATCTTTGAGCGCGGCTTCGAACGGCTTGCGGCAGCGCTCGAGCAAGTCTTCTGTCATCTGCTCGAATTTCGAGCGGGTAAGTTTCACTTGCAGGTGTTTCGGTCCGCTTGCATCGGCGGTGATGTATGGCAGGTTAATCTCGGTCTCCATCACGCTGGAAAGCTCGATCTTGGCTTTCTCCGCTGCCTCGCGCAGACGCTGTAATGCCTGGCGATCGGTGCGCAGGTCGATACCCTGTTCCTTCTTGAACTCATCTGCCGCCCAGTTGACGATGCGCTGGTCCCAGTCGTCACCACCGAGGTGTGTGTCACCGTTCGTAGCTTTGACTTCGATCACGCCCTCACCCACTTCCAACACCGAAACGTCGAACGTACCACCACCGAGGTCGAAGACCAGGATGGTCTCGTTTTTCTTTTTATCGAGGCCATAAGCAAGTGCAGAGGCGGTCGGTTCATTGATGATGCGCAGGACTTCCAGCCCGGCGATCTTACCGGCATCCTTGGTTGCCTGGCGCTGGCTGTCATTGAAATAAGCAGGGACCGTGATCACCGCCTGCGTGACAGGCTGACCCAGATACGCTTCTGCATCCGCTTTCAGCTTGCCCAGGATCATCGCACTGATCTCCTGAGGAGAATATTCGCGTCCTGTTACCGGAATCTTCACGCGCACGTCGCCCGCGGGACCGGGAACCACTTCATAGGGAACCATCTTGCGTTCTGCTTCGACTTCGTCATAATGACGGCCGATGAAACGCTTGATGGAATAGATCGTATTTTCGGAATTGATTACAGCTTGGCGCTTCGCGGTCTGACCGACGAGGCGCTCACCATTCTTATTGAAGGCAACCACCGACGGACACAGTCTGCCGCCCTCTGAGGTCGGGATGACTGTGGGCGTGCCGCCTTCCATCACGGACACAACGGAGTTTGTTGTGCCCAGGTCAATGCCAATAATTTTTGCCATAGAATACTCCTTGCATTTCGCTCACATTCACAGATTTTTCTTTAGTTTTCACATCTTACCTCCCCAGTGCAAGAATAGTATTAACGAAGTGTAGAATTTAAATTGGAGACGACTCCCTCCCCCAAATATGCGATGGGAGCTTTGAATAATTACCCTAAATTTGAAGCATGTTTGGGGAGGCTGGGTGGGGGTCACGGCTCGCTGACCCTTACCCAGTCAAACGCGGCAATGACGGGAATATTCTCAAAAGAAGAAGCTGTAATTCCAATTTTGCCATTGGTCAAGGCAAAGCGGCTGACGTCCACATTGCGGATCAGGGTTTGATCGATAAATAAAGAAAGGGTGGTCCCTGAGCAGATCAAACCGATTTCCTGGGCAGTGCC
>JAICRQ010000167.1 GCA_025966435.1 Anaerolineales bacterium
CGTGTGCGCGATCACACCGGAGCCGTTTTACGGGGTCGGGCGCTGGTATGAGGACTTCTCACAAGTCACAGATGAAGAAGTACGAATGTTGTTAGAGGAAGCGAATCGCCAACATTTATACGGGTAAGTAGTTTTGAGTAGAGGAAACATGAATAAAACGAATACAGAAAACCGGTACGTTCAAATCTTAAGTACGGGTGTTCGCCTGGAGGGCATTGTGAGCATCCCGGAAGATGCAAGGGGATTTGTTGTTTTTGTTCATGGCAGCGGGAGCAGCCGGCACAGCCCACGCAATCAATATGTCGCGCAGACGTTACAGGAGGGCGGCCTGGCTACTCTGCTCTTCGATCTGTTGACCGCCTATGAGGAGGAAAGCGACCTGCAAACGCGCTATTTGCGTTTTGATATCGATCTGCTCGCCAGGCGAACTGCTGGGGTACTGGAGTGGCTGACGTTACAGCCCTACGCGTATGGCCTTAAAAAGGGGTTGTTTGGTTCGAGCACGGGAGCCGCTGCCGCGCTCATGGCTGCCGCGGAGCTTCCCGATGAAGTGGATGCTGTGGTCTCACGCGGTGGTCGACCAGACCTGGCAGGAGGAGCGCTGCGGGAAGTAGAAGCCTCCACCCTCTTGATTGTTGGCGGCAATGATGACGTTGTGATCGACCTGAACAAGCAGGCACTCGAGAATATGTCTGTGGATACGCAGAAGAGATTAATCGTTGTGCCCGGAGCCTCTCACCTCTTCGAGGAGCCCGGCGCCCTGGAGGAAGCCGCACGGCTTGCCCGGGATTGGTTTCAGGTACATTTGGATAGTGTAGGGGTTCATTGACGTAATTGATAGATAGTAATTTGTCCACCCGCCTTCCTGAAAATGGGAGGCGGGTTTTATTTTGAAGAGTATAATTTTTGTATTCTCCTGAGGTGAGCACATATGAGTAAAATAATTCTGGCTACGGAACAAGGGATTGTCGTCTTTGAACGCAAGGATGATGGATGGGGCGAATCCTGGCGTGAACTGGCAGATCATGAGGTTACGTGTGTCACTGCGCGCAACAGCTTGATCCTCTCCGGAACCACCAATGGTGTCTTTCGCTCGCAGGATGAAGGGCAAACTTGGCAAGAAGCCAGTAACGGCTTGACACCACAACATGTCCGCTGGATGGCATTTCATCCCGATATGTCTGATCTGGTGTTGGCAGGCACGGAACCTGCCAACATATCTGTCTCGCATGACGGCGGAAATTCCTGGCGCCTTTGCCCCGAAGTCGCCCAGCTGCGCGATCGGTTCGAGTGGTCTCTACCTTATTCACCTGAGGCAGGATGTGTACGCGGGTTTGCTTTTCACGGATCACGACTCTATGCCGCGGTGGAGGTCGGCGGGGTGTTGGTTTCAGACAATAATGGCGAAACCTGGAATCTCGCCGAAGGCAGTGACGGAAAACCGGGTTTCGCAGGTCCGCCGGAGCCGTTTGTATATCCTGACGTTCACTCGCTTGAAGTCCATCCCTCCTCGCAAGATCTCGTCTATGCCCCGACGGGCGGAGGATTCTACCGTTCCAAAGATGGCGGCAAAACCTGGAAGCTTTTTTACGATTGCTACTGCAGGGCGGTCTGGGTAAATCCACAGGATCCGGAGCACATGATTTTAGGACCAGCAGACGGCGTCGATCGGAATGGTCGTATCGAAGAGTCTCAAGATGGCGGAGAGACGTGGTCCCTGGCATCGAACGGACTCCAGGTCCCCTGGCGGCGCGGCATGGTCGAACGCTTCTTCCAGGCAGGGGAGGAATTGTTTGCCATCTTATCCACCGGTGAAGTGCTCAGTACTTCACTTTCCACTCTCGAATGGAAACCTACCTTTCCGAACATCAACAATGTGAACGCAATGGCGCAGCTCATTTGATTCAGGAGTAATACACAATGCGAATTGCCGTAATTTCCGATATGCATGGTAATGACCTGGCGTTTGATGCGGTCGACGCCGACATCAAAGATCAAAACGTGGATCAAATCGTCTGTCTCGGCGATGCAATACAGGGCGGACCGCAGCCCGCCGAAGTGGTTCGACGCCTGCGCCGGATGAATTGTCCGGTGGTAATGGGAAATGCCGATGCCTGGTTGGTCAGCGGGGAAGAAACAGGAGATGAAGGGATCCCGCCCGAGCGCCTGAGGAAGATGGGAGAGATTCGGCTCTGGTCCTTATCCCAACTCACAGAAGACGATATTGACTTTATTTCAAAGTTTCAACCAACTGTCACCCTCAAGCTGGAAGATAGGCTCGACTTGTTGTGCTTTCACGGCTCCCCCGCTTCCTTAGATGATGTGATTCTCCCCGCCTCGTCCGGAGAGGAATTCAGGAAGTTTCTTGGTGCGCATACCGGTCAGATATTAACTGGCGGACATACCCACGCCCAGCAGATCCGGCGGCTTGGCGATCTGTTCTTCTTCAACCCGGGCAGCGTCGGTTTTGCATACAGCCACGATCAGCCGGAGAATCTATTCCGCGCAGATCCCTGGGCGGAGTACGCGATCTTAACAGCGGAGAAAAACAGGGTCAGCGTAGAGTTCCGCCGCCTTCCCTTCGATGCTGATGAGCTGATCCGCATCTATCGTGAGAGTGGGCGTCCTTTTGCTGAGGACGCGATTGCGCAATATCAAACATAACTTGAGAATCAAAAAGAGCCCCGCGAAATGCGGGGCTCTTCTTCGTCTAAAAGACTAGTAGCTCAGGGTGACGTTGCTTGCCTGCGGACCTTTGGGACCTTGTTCAACATTGAACTCGACCTTCTGTCCTTCCTGCAAGTTACGGAAACCAGCGCCTTGAATGGAGGAATAATGGACGAAAACGTCCTTTCCACCTTCGCGCTCGATAAAGCCGAAGCCTTTATCACCATTGAACCACTTGACCGTACCAGTTATACGTTCAGACATTGTATTTGCCTCCTTTGGCAATTGTAAAATTAGGTATTCTGCTTGTTCCATCGGAGGGCAAAACAAAACAACCCACGGATCAAACCGTGAGTTGCTGGTATTTGTACTTCCAACATGAACTTACTGTCATCCTATGGCGGTAAGAATAACATACTAACGCATATAAGTCAATCCATATGGATGAGCAATCTCTCATGTAGAGAGAGCTACAAAAGATAAATTTCCTTAGTGCTATAATCCTTCTCACCTATGAACTTTCTCATTACCGGAGCCGCGGGATTCCTCGGCTCTTCGCTTGCCAACCAACTGTCGCGCGAGGGGCATCTCGTCCGGGGCCTTGACGATCTCTCTGCCGGCGACCCGAAAGCACTCGGACCTGATGTCCATTTCACTCGCGGCGACTTGAGCGACCGCCCCAAGTTGTGGACACTCCTCCAGGAAGTGGACGTCGTCTACCACCTCGCGGCGCGCGTTTCGGTTCCGGAGTCCATCCTGTACCCGCGCGATTACAACAATGCCAATGTCGGTGGGACGGTGGCGCTGATGGAAGCCATGCGTGATGTGGGCGTGCGGCGTGTTGTGCTGGCTTCCTCCGGCGCGGTCTACGGAGACCTCGGGAAACAGCCTTTGAAGGAGTCCATGACGCCTAATCCGCGCTCACCGTACGCGGTCTCGAAACTCGCAGCGGAATATTACGTCCGTACGATTGGCGGCTTATGGGGAATCGAAACCGTCAGCCTGCGAATCTTCAATGCGTATGGTCCCGGTCAGCATCTTCCGGCTTCCCATCCGCCTGTTGTGCCACATTATTTGAAGCAGGCACAGCGCGGTGGGACATTGGTTGTCCACGGCGACGGCACGCAGACGCGTGATTACGTCTACGTAGATGACGTCGTCAGCGGAATGGTTGCAGCTGCCACCGCGCCAAACGTGGATGGATTAGTGATCAATATCGGCTCCGGGAGGGAAACCAGCATCAATGAGTTGATCAAATGTGTGCAGGATGTGACAGGCAGCAACGCCGAAGTAATCTACAGCCCTAAAACCTCGGGAGGCGTCTCGCGTCTCTGCGCAGACCTGGCACTTGCCAAGGAGAAATTGAATTATCGTCCATCGATTGAGCTTGAAGAGGGACTGAGAATAACCCTTAAGCGTGATCCTAGATTTAAGTAATGATGAACATTTGGGTTTTCAAGCAATGAAATATCATGATTCTTTCTAGAGATTTTTACAATCGTTCGACTCTAACTGTCGCACGCGATCTCATAGGTGCGCGGCTGGTTCGGATTCTCGGTGGTCAAAAACTGGTTGGTCTTATCACCGAGACCGAAGCGTATATCAGCCAGAACGATCTGGCTTGTCACGCCAAAGCTGGCATCACAGCGCGCACAAAGGTCATGTTTGGCGAGGCGGGGCATGCCTATGTGTACTTCACCTATGGGAATCATTGGATGCTCAACGTAGTCACCGAGCGCGAGGGATTCCCGGCAGCCGTCTTGATCCGCGCCATCCAGCCTATCGAAGGAGTAGAAGTTATGTTGGAGCACCGGAACGGGCGTGATACTTTTGGTCCTGGAAAGCTTTGCCAGGCAATGGGGATTACTAAAAACGAAAATGGAGTCGATCTCACGAAAAAAAACAGTGGCTTGTGGATTGAAGCAGGAGTCAAAGTTCCAAATTCGCTCGTGACGAAAGGTCCCCGTGTGGGTTTAAATAATACGCCAGAACCGTGGCTCTCGAAGCCGTGGAGATTCCTGGTCAAAGGCTGGAACATACCAACGGAGGAGGCGCTTCACTCCTCACAATGACATAAGGAGACAAGATGGGTTTACTCGAAGGCAAGAACGCACTGATTTTTGGTCTGGCAAATGACAAGTCGATCGCATGGGGGATCACGCAGGCATTTCACCGCGAAGGTGCGAACCTCGGAATCAGTTATGCAGGAGAAATGCTCGAACGACGCGTTCGGCCGCTCGCGGAAAAAGTGGGCTGCGAATGGGTCGAAGAATGTGACGTGAGTAAGGACGATCAGATTACCGCGGTGGCAGAAAAAGCCGCGCAGCATTTCGGAAAAATTGATGTGCTGGTCCACTCGATTGCGTTCGCCGGACGCGATGAGTTGAGCAAGCCCTATTACCAGACCAGCCGTGAGGGCTTTCGGAATGCACTGGATATTTCTGTGTATTCGTTCGTGGCTCTCACAAATGCCTTTCACTCGATTCTGAATCCCGGCGCGTCGGTGATGTGCCTCACGTATTACGGTTCGGTCAAAGTTGCGCCACATTACAACGTGATGGGAGTGGCAAAGGCAGCATTGGAGTCATCCACTCGTTACCTCGCATATGACCTGGGGCCAGAAAAGATCCGCGTCAACGCCATCTCCGCGGGACCGATCCGCACCCTGGCGGCAGCTGGCGTCGGCGGCTTCCGGGACATGTACAAACATTTTGCCGATATGTCCCCTCTGCGCGAGAATATAACCATCGACGATGTGGGTAACGCCGCCGTCTTCCTGGCTTCGAATATGTCAAGCCGAATCACAGGCGAAGTGTTATACGTGGACTCCGGGTTCAACACGATGGGCGTACAGTTGGGAGCGAAAGAAGAGAAGAGCGAGTGAGGGCGTAAGCAAGTAAACAGGTAAAGATGTACACAAGTAGACACGTGAGTCAAGCTAGCTCACGTGTCTTTTTCCTGTTTCCTGTCTACGTGTTTACTTTTGTACCTGTATACCCTTTCAAGGTAAAATACTCTCCATATGTTCAGACGAAATGTTACCCCTACGGAACCGCAGCAGCCTGTCCAGGCGGTTGAACGCATCACTTCTGTGCTTGGCTCGGGCGTGATCTGGCACGGCTCGATCAACGGTTCGGGCGGCGTCCGCATAGAGGGTGCATTCGAAGGGGAGATCGCGCTGCGCGGGATGCTGGTCATTGGGGAAACGGGGCGGGTCACCTGCCAGAATGTGCGCGCCAACACGGTCATCGTGGCGGGCGCGGTGCGTGGCAATATCACCACCCAAAAGCTGGAAATCCGCGGCTCCGGTCGCGTCTGGGGAGACGTGGTGACCACAGCCTTTGTGACGGAGGAAGGTGCGTTCCTACGCGGTCAGATCCGGATGGAAGAAACTGTCGAATTGGACCTCGAGCCCGCTCCCGAGACAACGCCCTCCGAGGCAGCCCAGGCGGAATCCATCGCCTCAACGCCGATTGTAGTGCCCGACTCAATGATGGATGGCACGACACGTAAAATTACTCGAAAGAGAAAAGAAGAATAAACCTCACTCCTGGCCTCTCTCCTAGAAGGAGAGGGGTGACAGTGTAAATGAAATACCGCGACCTTAATATCCAAACCCAACGCGAAGCACCCAACAACGCGCGGACCGAAGGCTTTGCCTTCCTCGTCCGCGCGGGGTATTTAACCCGCGAGAACCAGCTCACGCAGCTTGGAGGCTATGTCATCGAGCACTTGCGCGAATCTTCCAAAGACGCCGCCTTCCTCTCGCAGCTTTCCCTGACAACGCTCAAAAGTGAAAGCGAAATCTTCTTCCCCCTTGCATCGGGTTCCATTGAAATCGCCCATTGTCCGGAATGTAATTACACAGAACGCCTCGAACTGGCACAATTTCAAAAAGTGGCAGAAACAAGCGAACCGCTCTTGCCACTCGAAAAAGTATTCACGCCTGAATGTCACACGATCGAAGCGCTGGCAGCATTTCTGAAAATACCAGAAGAAAAAACTGCCAAAGCCCTGATGTTCACACGCATTGTGGATAACAAATTTATCTTCGTCGTCGTGCGCGGGGATATGCAGCTCAGCGAAGCCAAACTCAAACAACACGTTGGAGAGGTCCGCCCTGCGGCGGCTGAAGAAATCGAAAGAACCGGCGCAGCGCCAGGGTATGCCTCGCCGATTGGGTTGAAAGAGGCGCTGATCGTTGTCGATAATCTCATTCCCCAGACACAGAATCTAGTCGCAGGCGCGAACGAAGCGGGGTATCACCTCAGGAACACAAATTACGGACGTGACTACTCGGCTGAAATTGTGGAAGATCTGGTACAAGCCAAAGCCGGAGATGCCTGCAGGACATGCGGCAGCCCACTATCTATCCTGTCGGCCATCATTTTGGCTACCCGCAATGAATTCAATTTGCAAAATATCCTGCTGGCTCTCGCTGAGACACACCATGATTCCAAAGGGCTGACGCTCCCCTATCCCTCCGCGCCGTTTGACGTGTATCTCATGCATGTCCCTGGCAAAGAGATTGACACTCGCGCCCAAGCCGAAG
>JAICRQ010000151.1 GCA_025966435.1 Anaerolineales bacterium
GTCCCGGGATTGGGAGGATCCTTCTTGAGGAGGATTTCTCCGACGACAGCCTGTGGGATATTGCCGTCTCAGAGGATGCGAGCGCCAGCCTTAGCCGGAACCGGCTGACACTTGTCGCAAGATCCGGATTTTATCTGACAAGCATGCGCCGCGAACTGCCTCTCAGCGACTTCTACGCGGAGATCACTGCCCGCCCGAGCCTGTGCCGCGGCGAGGACAATTACGGACTGGTCGTGCGTGGTGTGGGAAGCTCGTTTTACCGGTTTGTGCTGGCTTGCAACGGGATGATCCGCGCGGAACGCATCACTGGCGGTACACGGCTGCCTTTGCAGGAGCCGGTTCCGAGCGGGGATGCGCCCGGCGCGCCGGGAGAGGTACGCATTGGGGTATGGGCTGTGGGGAACGAGATGAGGTTATTCCTCAACGATCGTTATCAGTTCAGCGTGGTAGATCCATCTTTCCCCAGCGGCGCTCTCGGGGTCTTTGTGCGTTCGACGGGCGAAACACCTGTAACGATCGTATTCTCAGATCTCGCGATATATAAGGTAGATTACACGCTACCAACAAAAACGCCGATCCCTACACCTTGAAGACACCTGCTTTGTGCTGACATTAACCTGTAAACTGCAAGTGTTTACGATTTTTGATTTTCCATTTACGATTAGCCCATGTCTCGTAATAAACTGAACGATCTAGACTCTAAGCGCTGGCTGAAATTCCAGAAATCCTGGTTTATTCACAACCCACCGCCGCGTAAGAAGGGCGTGCTGGTCCATCCCGCCAAGTTCCCTGAAACGCTGGCACAGGAATTCATCGAGTTCTTCACCAAACAGGGCGAAACCGTGCTCGATCCCATGGCAGGGACGGGTTCCACGCTCGTCGCAGCACTACGCGCGGGCAGAAATTCCTACGGCGTCGAGTTGAATCCCAAATATGCCGAGATTGCAAAACAAATTATCGAAGAAGAACGCACAGTACTCGGAGAGAAAGTCTCCAATCTCCAATCTCTTATTTTGAATGGCGATGCCGCCCAAATTACAAATCACCAGTTACCACCAATCGACTACGTCCTCACATCCCCTCCCTACTGGGACATGCTCCGCGCCAGAGGGGCAGAGACTCAAAAGAAACGCCGTGAATCTACCGAGCTGGATGTCCATTACTCAGACGATCCAAACGACCTGGGAAACATCCACGACTACGAAGAATTTCTTGAAAAGCTGGTCACTATTTACAAAGGCTTGAAACCTTTATTATGTGACAAAGCATATCTCACGATTATTGTGAAGAACGTAAAAAAAGGTGGGAAGATTTATCCCCTGGCATGGGACATCGCTCGCGAGCTTGGCAAGACCTATACATTGAAGGACGAAAAAATCTGGGTGCAGGATAATCAGCGTCTTGCGCCGTTTGGACTGGGATCGGCATGGGTGAGTAATACATTTCATCATTATTGTTTGCAGTTTAGGAATGAGTCAGGAATAGAACATGACTGAAACCCCTCAAGTTGGAACCGCGATGATTCTTACGAAAGGCGACAAAGTGCTTTTGATGAAGCGCAAGGGACCTCACGGCACGGGCACCTGGTCCACCCCGGGCGGACATTTGGATTTCGGCGAGACGCTCGAGGGCTGCGCGGCGCGCGAGGCAAAGGAAGAAGTTGGCGTAGATGTTGTGGACGTCCGTTTTCGAGCCGTGACCAACGATATTTTCGAGGGAACGGGGCAGCATTACATCACGATCTGGCTGGAGGGCAAGGCAGTGGGCGATCCTTTTATCGCCGCTGAAAAAGAAGTGGCAGAGATCGGCTGGTTCGCCTGGGACGCGCTGCCGCAGCCTCTCTTCCTGCCATTGGAAAATTTAGTTAAAGAGAATAGTTACCCGCCAAAGTGAAGATGAGTTTCTTTATATACAAAAGTGTGGCGGAACGATACGCAAAGCACCGACCATATTTCCATCCCCTGGTGATCGAAAAGATCAGAGCACACCTTCCGTTCAGCGGTTTGATCCGGTACCTGCAAAAAGATTTCTGATCGTTTCTGCTTTCTCTATGATCGACAGCACTGATTTTCTCTCACTCCCATACACCCGTGACCTGACGGAAGGCGGAATTGCCTATGCGCTCCGTTCGTTGCCGTACAGTTTCCACCGTACAAAAGGCTCGGTGTACGACCGATTGCGACGACTTGTGGCAAGCGCCGCTGTGGATCTCGCGTTGCGGCGCTATCTCTCGGAACAGACTATTCCCTTTGAAGTAAAAAGCGCCCTGCCGTTTACAGAACGTGAGCGTTATGATGTAACTCTCGGTGGACGGCGCTGTGAGATTAAGTCATTTCTTATCAGTCCTCGTGAACAAATTCTTCAAATACAACGTAATCCCAAACTCTTGTTGAACGTGCCTGCATTGGTCGCTTCTGATCAACACGCGGCAGAGGGATATTCGCCGCGCGATCTATATCTCTTTGCGTTTCTCACAGGCCGGGTCACGACGACACAACAGGAACTGAAAGACATCGTCGAAGCACAGCAGCCTCATTCTCTTGTCCATGTGATGCCTGATGCGTGGAACCGCCCCTCGAACTGGAATCCGCTGGGGAAGCTGGTGTTGAAGTCCGATTCAGAGGAACCACAGACAATCGAAATCAGCGGGCAGGATGCGGGGCGCGCGATGCGTTCTCTAATCGTAAAGCTGCCGCCGCGAACACGCATCGATGTCGAAAACGAATTCTTTTCTGTATCTTACATCCACACAAAGTCCATCTCGCCTGCAAGGGTGGGAATCCACAGTTCTGCGCGCAAAGAGACTCATCTGATTTCTACAACAGACTGGGGGAACATATGGGTATACGGTCTGGAACTATGGCTGCTGGGGTACCTCACTCGGGAGGAATTCAGCCGCCGTGCAAGTTTTCTCCCAGCGGGTTCGCGGGTCTTTCCATACAATTACACCCAGGTAAAGAATCTGGCTGTTCCAGTGTCTAAGCTTCGGCCGCTCTCAGAGTTATTCGAGCGCGTGAAATTGCCATCATCGGTGACCTCTGCGTGAGGAATTAATAATTAGGAATAGTAATTAAAGAATGAGAATCAAACGAATTATTTTTGGACTTTTGATCTTACCCATGCTGGCGTGTAACTTCGTGACGCAGATGGTGTATCCGCCAACGCCGACGCCGCTCCCGACAGAAACAATGGTCCCAACGGTGACAGCATCTCCCATCCCGACACCTCAGCTTCAACCTGCCTACATTCCACCCGAATGTTCAACTGTACCCCTTGCGACCATTCCGCCGGATCTTGCCGTGCAAGCCACGCCGGATGTCCCCATCGAGGAAATTTCACAAGCCGAACAGCTCAGCATCTTCCGGGAATTGGGCGATGTGGTCGAGGCGGTCTACGTCTACCCGGACTACAACGGGAAAGACTGGAATGAGATCGAGTCACGATACCAGGCAAGGATCGAGGCAGGTCTGGATACGCAATCCTTCTATAATGAAATGTTCCTGATGATCGAAGAGCTTGGTGACGAACATTCATTTTTCCTCTCGCCCGTGGAAGTGGCGGAGTCGGAAGCCGAGTTGCGTGGAGACATCGAATATGTGGGCGTGGGTATTTATGGTCAACCCGACTTCGAGCGAGACCGTCTGATCGTGGTTTCGACATTTCCCGGTTCTCCCGCCGCGTATGGAGGCATACAGCATCACGACAGTATCCTGTCTGTAGATGGGCAGGCGATTAACGAAGACTTCAGTGACCGCCTGCGCGGACCCCAATGTTCAGCCGTAGTGCTCACTGTCCAGTCCCCCGGCGAAGCGCCGCGTGACGTGATGCTCGTCCGCTATTCGATCCACGGGAATATTCCTATCGACGCACGCTTGGTCTCAACCACTGATGGATCAAAGATCGGGTACATCTTTATCCCTTCGTTTTTCGATGAGACACTGCCAGAGCAGATCGAGAATGCCCTCAACGAATTTGGTCGGCTAGACGGGTTGATCCTGGACCTGCGCATGAACGGCGGCGGGAGCAGCAGTGTGACCTATCCCATCCTGGAATATTTTATTGAGGGCAGGTTAGGGCAGTTTGTCAGCCGCGATTCTTCGCGCGAACTGGAGATTCGGGCGAACGAAATTCAGAATTCACAGACCGTCCCACTGATCGTAATGGTCAGCCAGGATACCGTCAGCTTTGGTGAGATCTTTGCTGGGGTACTGCAGGATGCTGGTCGCGCTCAGATCGTCGGGGAAACGAGCCTCGGCAATGTGGAGGTATTGCATGGGTACGACTTTGAAGATGGCTCACAGGTCTGGATTGCCGCCGAGACGTTTACTTCCTCCTTTTCCGGCGCAAACTGGGAAGAAACCGGCATTATCCCGGATGTGCAAGCTTTTGCAGAGTGGGACACCTTTTATTTCGAGAACGATCCTTCCGTTGCAGCGGCGGTCAATCTGTTGGGACATCAATAAGCATGCTGACATTAAAAATATAAGCAGCAAAAGGTTTACGCATATCTAGGCACACTAGGTCACGTGTAACGCGTGACCTTTTTATTAAAGGGGATTCATACTCCTCTGGTACACTTTTCCGCATGTCGAAGAGGATGATCTTCTTTATTGCCGCGGCTGTCTTTGCACTGTTCAACCTCGCAATGGTTGTCGCTCAAATCCCCGCTATTAATAGTCGCCTTTCATGGCGGTATGATGTCGCGAAAACTTATTTCCGAAACGTCCTGAATCCCGTCGGCGACGTGCCTACCGCGATTCCCAATCCCACAAGCACCCAAAGCCTCGCCACACCAACAGTGGCGTTCACGCCGACCGTCCCTGCGGAAGCTGCAACAGCGACCATCATTCCTGCTACAGCAACCCTGGCTCCCCCTCCAGCACAGGCATCCCTGCCTTCGCCTCCTTACGAAAAGCAGACTCCGAACAACTGCGGTCCCGCCGCCCTGTCCATGATGCTGCATATGTTCGGCTGGTCCGGTGATCAGAAGACGATCTCCGATGTGATCAAGCCGGTCAACGGCGACCGCAATGTCAACCCGGAGGAGATGGCGTATTGGGTTCACAACTTCGCGGGCTGGCTCCGCATGGAATATCGCGTGGGGGGTGATCTGGAAACGCTCAAGCGTTTGATCGCGGCGGGTCACCCCGTGATTATTGAAGGGACTACCTCACTTAACCCGGATGACACCGGCTGGCCCGACGACGACCTCTGGGCGGCGCACTATCTACTCCTCACCGGATATGACGATGCAACCCGGACCTTTACCATCCAAGATCCATATAGAGGTCCAGATAAGAAGATTCCGTATGACCAACTAGAGTCGGAGTGGAAACCTTTCAACTATTTGTATCTGGTCGTTTACCTTCCCGAACGTGAAGCCGAGGTGCAAACCTTACTCGGCCCCAACTGGGACCGCGACATGAACCGCCAGAATGCCCTAGTCAAGGCGCAAGCTGCTACCGCTCAGGACCCCAATGACGCATTTGCGTGGTTCAATGTGGGGAGCAACCTTGTTTATTTTGAACAGTATCAGGAAGCCAACGCAGCCTACGATCAGGCGCGAGAGCTTGGTCTGCCGCAACGCATGTTCCGCTACCAGTTTGGACCGTTCATCGCAAACTTCCAGGCGCATCGCACCGAAGACCTTTTGGCTCTCACCGATTATGCCCTCCAGCGCACAGAGATGTCTGAAGAAACCTGGCTCTGGCATGGCTGGGCGTTGTATCGCCAGGGAGATATGAGTGGCGCCGTAGAAGATTGGCGGACGGCGCTTGCCATCCGCCCGGGCTATGAGGATGCGTTATATGCGCTGAATTTTGTGGGCGCGACACCTTAGGAATTCATGTCGTTGCGAGCCTGAAGGGCGAAACAATCTCCTGTTCCCAGCCATTCTTTTGTTCGATGAGATTGCTTCGTCGCAGCGACATGCAAGGGTCATGACATATAATTGCTTGTTATGAAAATTTCCATCACTGTCGCTCTTATTTTCCTCGCCGCCTGCACCTTAACTCCAGCACCCGTCTTTGAGTCAACTGCGACGCCGCTTCCAACAAATACTCCCTCACCTATACTTCCCACATCCACGGAAGCAATCCTTCCCACTGCTGCGCAAACACTGACAGCTGAGCCTTCTCCCACTGCCGAATCTCTAACCAATCGAGTTTCAACGGTAGATCAAATGCCGCAGGTCTACATTCCTGCTGGCACATTTCGCATGGGTGGCATGGATGTGCGTCGCGCGCTCAACGAGCTCCCTGAACATGACGTTACCCTGGATGCCCTCTGGATGGACCAACTCGAAGTGACGAATGCGATGTACGGGTTGTGTGTCAGTGCAGATGTCTGCACGCTGCCTCAGGAGCTGAAATCGCAGCGGCGACCGGAATATTTCCTCAGCCCTGAATTCAAGGATTATCCTGTGGTCTATGTGACCTGGGGGCAAGCCAAGACCTATTGTGAGTGGGCAGGTCGCCGGCTGCCCACCGAAGCCGAGTGGGAACGTGCCGGACGCGGCGACGACTTCCGCACATTTCCGTGGGGCGAAGACAAGGCAAATGGGCTGCTGGCTAACTTCAATATGTTAGTGGGTGATACATCTCGGGTGGGAACCTATCCCGCGGGTGCCAGTCCCTTTGGTGTCCTGGATATGGCGGGAAATGTGGCGGAGTGGGTCAATGACTATTACAGTTTTGATTACTCCAATGTGCTGGAAATCACCCTCAACCCGACAGGACCGGAAACAAGTTCCAGCTTTCATCGCGTGGTGCGCGGGGGCAGCCTGGGCGACGCGGAGATCAACATCCGAGTGGCAAAGCGTTCCTCGGTGCTCGGATCCAACCTCAGTGCGCGTCCCGATTCCAATGCCTATCTCGGTGACTCCTCGCCACGGATCGGGTTTCGATGCGCGCAGGATGAATAAAGGTGAAGAGACTTGCGTAATAAAAACGCAAGTCTCTTCGCATAAATGGTGAGAAGCATGATATGCTTCTCCCGATACCCCCTCTTTCGCATCTATTCCAGCAAAGATTTCCCACCTGTTTAGTCTGCCAGTCCACATGCATGACGCAGAAATGTGTATATAGTTACATTGCAGTTTTTCAGTTTGACGAACCGCTCTGAAAAGACGGAGTTCTGGAGGGTAGGTTACGATATAATCTTCCGAGGGAGTCCACTTTGAATCAAGATCCCTCTCCATCAACTCAAACAAAAATGATCGTTGTCCTTGTTGTAGGGATATTCAGCTTTATTTTGATGGGCTGCGACAATCTGCCCTTCTTCAGTACTCCAAGCGCGGAGCCGACGGTGTTTCCGACATTGTTTGTTCCCACGCCGGATTGTGGCTCTCCAACCCTCGTTCTCGGTTCCACGACATTTCAAATTGAGACCCTCGTTCCAGCGGCAGATGGTTCTTTGACAGTGCCTTCTGCCGCGTCAGGCACTGCCTATTGGGTCGAGGGAACGGACCGCAATTATATTCTTGTATTGAGCCCTACTCCGGAAAACCTTGCGCTCATGCCGACCATCACAGTGGGAAGCCCTGCCAAAGTGACCTGGTCGGACTGCAATTCCACCACCTACAGTCTCTCTGCTCCTCAGCAAGGATCCTTTAACAGCGCAGCCTTGCCCGATCAATCGGTGGATGGGATCACAGTTTTCCTTCAAACAGACCCGTCTGGCGCAGCCTTTGTCTTTCGCGGTGAACTCACCCAAGAACAGATCAGCACCTTCAACACGCCCGTTCCCGGGGACATTCAGGCAGAAATCTCCCTTTTAGAGATAACCACTTCGCCAGATGGAGGGAGCATGCGCGTGGGAGTTTCCATTCAGAA
>JAICRQ010000441.1 GCA_025966435.1 Anaerolineales bacterium
AAATCGAAACGTACTTACGACAGGGAATTCTTTCGGGCAGCCTTGCCGCGGAGACCCGTCTGCCTGCCAGCCGCCAGCTCGCGCGCGACTTAGGCGTGAACCGCATCACGGTCGAAAGTGCCTACGCCGTACTGGAAACTGATGGGCTGATCTATTCCAAGATGGGCAGCGGGACCTATGTCTTGCCGCCCAATCCGCTTTCTGCGTTTTCCAAAGACAAGCCCGGCAATGCTTGGCCGCTCTGGCAGCAAAGGTTAGCCTCCAATGGAGGGTCTGCAATTACAGCGTCAGACGAAGAGACGACAAAGGTATCGCGGCATTCCAGACTCATCAGCTTTGCCAGCGGAATCGGTGATGCACATCTTTTCCCTGCGGAAGACTTTCGTAAAGTGCTTCAAACCGTTATGCGACGCGACGGGATTGCCGCGCTGGATTATGGCGAGCCGAGTGGGCACGCTCCGCTGCGCGAGACTATTACGCACATCCTCGCCAGCCAGGGACTTCAGACACGATCTGAAAATGTCTTGATCACCGCCGGTTCTCAACAGGCATTATCCCTGGTGTCGCAGCTTCTCCTCAAGCCGGGCGATGTGATCATGGTGGAAAGCCCCACATATTCAGGCGCTTTAGAGTTGTTCCGCGCGCTCGGGTTTAAAGTGGTAGGCGTTCCGGTGGACCGGCACGGTATGCAAGTGGAGGCATTAGAGACGCTTCTCCAGCAGCACCATCCCAAACTGATTTACACAATCCCAACCTTTCATAACCCCACCGGCACTTGTCTAAGCAGTCAGCGTCGAATCCAGTTAATTGTCTTGGCGGATCGTTACAACATTCCCATCCTAGAAGACGATTTCGTGGGGGATTTGCGCTACGAAGGACGCGCCCAACCCGCTCTCAAGGCACTGGACCCAGGCGGACGCGTCATTTACGTGAGCACATTTTCGAAGATCCTAATGCCTGGTTTACGAGTCGGCTTTCTGGTCGCTGAAGGTCCAATCTATCAACGGCTCGTGGATTTCAAGCGCGTCAACGATCTTGCAACTTCGACCCTGATTCAGCGTGCGTTGGAAGTGTACGTCACGGTTGGGCGGTATCAGAGCTACCTGCGGCGTTCCTGTCAGCTTTTCCGGAAGCGCCGCGATGCCATGCTGTCTGCCATTGAACAATACCTGCCAGTAGACATCAATCTTGACCCGCCGCAGGGAGGGTTGTTCATCTGGCTGGCGTTGCCTGAATATCTGTCTTCGGAAACGTTACTTCCTCTGGCTTGGGAAGAGGGAGTAGAGTTCTCGCCAGGAGGGGGTTTCTTCTCAGGTGGATTGGAAGGTAGAAATTGGCTGCGGCTCAACTTCGTCGCACAGGCACCAGATCAGATTGAGGAGGGTATCCAAAGATTGGGAAAAGCCATGAAACGCTTACTTGCCGCATCGTAAGTAAGTTTTCACAAAAGCTCCATTTTGAACGGTGGGTCTTGACAAAATCGGGGGATAGAATACAATTATGACAATGATACAATTATGACAATGATACAAAGATACACTTTATGCCGACCAAGAAATTAATGCTTCAGATCGACTTTCGTTCCGGGCTACCTATTTACACGCAGATTGTCAATCAGGTACAGGCTCAGGTTGCCGGTGGCAGCTTACAACCCGGAGATCAATTGCCAACAGTACGCGCGCTGGCAGAAGAGTTACGTGTCAACTTCAATACGGTTGCTCGAGCCTATCGTATTCTGGATGAAGCGAGGATCATTTCAACCCAGCAAGGACGCGGCACCTTTATTACCGAAGTGCCGCCGCCGAAAGTCCGTGAGCGATTACGCAGAAAATCGCTGGAAGCTCTGACAGAACGATACATCAGCGAAGCCATCCGGCTGGAATTTTCCAAGGAGGAAATCAGCGAAATGTTCGGAGAACAGATGAAGATTTGGAAACCGGGAGCAATGACCGAAGGAAGCGATTGAAGTAAACAAGGAGATTGACACAATGGATCCAAAATTTATCAGAAGTTTTCAAAAGAAGCAAAAGAAAGACGACCAGCATATTTCCGCGATGGCCGGAACGCTATTTGGTATCTTTCTGGCAATCACTGTTCTTGGCGCTGTATTGATGGATGGGCGTGTTCCCGATCTGTGGATTGGACTGTTCGTGGGCGTGATGACGCTCGCGGGAACCTACATTTTGTTTGCGCTCAAGGTGGCTTCGCAATGGGATAAAGCGGTCGTCCTGCGCCTGGGCAAATTCCACGGGCTGCGCGGTCCAGGTATGTTTTGGATCATTCCAATAGTGGACTCCATCGCCTCATGGATCGATCATCGGGTCATGGTATCGCCGTTTGCTGCACAGAAGACCCTGACAAAGGATACCGTCCCCGTAGATGTAGACGCTGTGTTGTTCTGGGTTGTCTGGGATGCCGAGAAGGCCGCGCTGGAAGTCGAGAACTACCGCGGCGCTGTGGACTGGGCCGCTCAAACCGCATTACGTGACATTATCGGCCGCAAGATGTTAGCAGATATTCTGGTGGGACGCAGTATGCTCGACCAGGAGCTTCAGCAAATCATCGACGAGCGCACTACACCCTGGGGCGTCACCGTGAATTCGGTCGAAATACGCGACATCGTCATCCCACAGGATCTGGAGGATGCCATGTCCCGCCAGGCGCAGGCAGAGCGCGAACGGCAGGCGCGCGTGATCCTCGGCGAATCGGAGAAACAGATTGCCGCGTCTTTTGCCGAGGCATCGCAGGCCTACATAAATAATCCCACAGCACTCCACCTGCGTGCGATGAACATGCTCTTTGAGGGCTTGAAGGAAAAAGGCGCGCTGGTGATTGTCCCGAGCTCGGCAGTGGACACTATGAATCTCGGCGCCGTCGGCGGCCTGGTTTCGATTGCACAAAACAACCTACCAAAGGAAAATGAATAAGACAAACAGAAAGGAAAAGACATGTCTACCCGTACGACTACCATCCTCGTTTTGCTGATGATCCTTGGCGCGACGGTTGCCGGGCTTCTGCTCTGGAACCAGCTGCCTGACTCCATGGCTTCCCACTGGAACGTCAATGACCAGGCGGATGGCTATATGTCCAAGACCTGGGGAGTGTTCCTGATGCCACTCATAACACTGGGAATGTTCGTATTGTTCCTGGTGATCCCGTCCATTGATCCACTCAAAGCCAATATTGCCCAGTTCCGCGGCGCATTCAACTTGTTCATCGTATTGATCATCGCCTGCATGGTCTACATCTATGGACTTACACTCGCCTGGAATCTCGGGTACACCGGTTTCAGAATGAGCAGCGCCATGTTGCCAGCACTCGGATTGCTCTTTATCTTTATGGGTTTCATGATGCGGCAAGCCAAGCGCAACTTCTTTATAGGCATCCGCACGCCATGGACTCTATCGAGCGATAAAGTTTGGAATGAAACGCATCGACTCGGCGCCCTGTTGTTCATGATCTCAGGTACACTGACGTTCATCGCCGGATTCTTTGGCGGCATGACCGCCTTCTGGCTGACGTTTGTCCCTCTCATAAGCTCTACCCTTTTTCTGCTGGTC
>JAICRQ010000452.1 GCA_025966435.1 Anaerolineales bacterium
ACTGCTTCCCGAACTCGCCGAGCAGGCGGGAATGCCCATCGAACGCGCTACCTCCCTCGTCCACGTGATTGAGCGTGGGGCGCGTCTCGTTGGTGCGCCGCTGGCGGGATTTCTAATCAGCATCATGGGCACGGCAAATGTCCTCTGGCTGGATGCCGCCTCTTTTTTTGTTTCTGCTGCCATCATCGGTGTCGCCATTGCTGCACCGAAACTTGCTGAACTAGAGGAAAAAGCTGGGAAGTATTTCGATGAGCTGCGCGATGGACTCCGTTTCATTGCGCGCGATTCTTTGATCCTGTCTATCGTTATCATGGTAATGCTGACAAATTTCCTCGACGCCATCTTCGGCGGGGTGGTCCAGCCAGTTTACGTCAAGGAAGTGTTTGGAAACGCACTGGACCTGGGTCTGCTCATTGCTGCGAACGGAGGCGGCGCGGTCATCGGCGGCTTGATTTTTGCGGCAATCGGTCACCGGCTGCCGCGCCACGCGACCTTCGTAGCGGCGTTTGTGCTGACGGGGTTTCGCTTTTGGGTCTACGCACTATATCCATCGCTGACAGTCCTCCTGATAACGACCGTTATCACCAGCATTGGGGCCGGCCCGTTGAACCCGATCATCGGCGCGGTGGAGTTCGAGCGCATTCCGCCGAACATGCGCGGACGAGTCTTCGGCGCGATCACTGCCGGCGCGTGGATCGCCATGCCGCTGGGGATGCTCCTGGGTGGAATTTTGACGGACCGCTTTGGGACCTTTGTGATGATGATCGGTCTGGCGATTTCATTTTTGATTACCACGCTGAGCATGGCATTCATCCCTGCCATGAAGGAGATGAATCGAAAGCCTCAAGCCAGCAGCTTGCCGTAAACCTTCACCAGTTTTTTTTGTGCCTGGTGCCAGGTAAATTTCGTCAGGGCGCGTTCAGTCGCCGAGTCGGACAGGCGCTGAGACAATTCCATATCGTTCAACAGCACCAGCACCTGTTGAGCCAGATCGGCGGGGTCATTCGGTGAAAACAGCAACGCATCCACATCTTCGCGGACCAGTTCGCGCACGATCGGCATGTTCGAGGCAACCAACGGACGCGAGGACGCCATGTATTCGAGCACCTTGATCGGGCAGGCGCCCTGAGTCACGTTGCGGTCATTGAGCCCGAGCGGTGCGATGCAGATATCCGAATCGGCAATCAGCGCGGGAACTTCATGATGAGGCACGGCGGGTTGGACACCCACGCTTCCTTCCATGCCCAGCTTGCGGATCTGCTTCGATAAAAGCTTTCTCTGCCGCGACCGCCCGCGTCCCACGATGCGAAGAAGAACAGGCTGTTGTTCAAGAATCCTGGGAAGAGCGTGAATGAGGACATCGAGTCCCTGCCAATCGGCAAGAGTTCCGATGTACAGCAAAACTGGCAGGCGCCCCTCCCGGCTGGGCAGAGGCGACGGGGAAAAGTCTGAGGGGCTGACACCGTTCGGGATCACAGTGACGCGCTTCCGGTCGAGCCCGAGTGAAGCAATATAATCCCGCGTAACATTCGAAGGACAGATGATCGCATCGCTTAAGTGCAGCGTTGCTATCTCCTGTTCCTTAATCTTTGCCAGGAGGGTTGCGTCGATCCCGGGATAATGATATTTCAGTTCAATCGAGGGAAGTCCATTGACCTCAAAGAGGGTTTTATAGCCGAAACGCTTTTTGTTCTGACCGATAGCCAGTCCATCCCAGATGTTACGGTAATGCACGACATCATAATTTGGATTTAAGGTAAGATGTGCAAAGACTGCCTTTCCAAAATGGATAGCGCGCTCCAGAAAGCTCTGCGAAAGGTCCTGTGGAACACGCGTGAGGCGCGCGCCTTCGATCGTATCCTCGGGCGGAAGCAAGCCGTCATTCGGCGTGAGGAGATGAACATCGAACTGACCATTGACGAGCCCGCGTAGATTGTGGAGAATATGGGTAGAGGCGCCCTTTGGGCTGGGCACAATGTCGAAGGCAGTATAGAGGACACGGGGCATTCCCGAGATTATAAAGGTATTCATGGCAAACAACGGTTATTTCATCATCACAGACATTTCAGGGTATACAGAATATCTCACGGGGTCTGAACTCGACCATGCCACTGAGATTTTGCAGAGTCTGTTCGATGCCCAGCTAAACACTGTCAAATTCCCTTTTGTTCTTTCGGGCTTTCGAGGGGATGCCATTTTCATGTATGTGCCTGAAACCAATTTTGTCCAGGCGCAAAGTTTTATAGAGGCACTGGAGAATTTCTATATCGTTTTTGCCGTGACTCTCCAGCAAATGCAATACAACACCACCTGCACTTGCCGTGCCTGTAAGAACATGTCCGTGCTGGACCTGAAAATGTGTATTCATTACGGGGAATATCTGATTCAGAAGCTGGGAGATCGCGAGGAACTGCTCGGCGCGGACGTAATCATTCCACACCGCATGTTGAAAAATCATGTGATCGAGAAGACAGGAATCAAATCCTATGCGCTCTTTAGCGAGGTCGCGGCACAGAGATTGAATTTGCTTGAATATTGCGAAAGAGTGGTGAGCCACGCTGAAACCTATGAGCATCTCGGCGAAGTGCCTATGTGCGTGCATGACCTTCAGCTTGTCTGGCAGCGAGAGCAGGCAAAACGTAGAAAATTTGTCAGCCCGGACGAAGCCTGGCTCAGGTATGAAGCTGAGCTTCCCTTTCCCCCATCCCTGGTCTGGGAATACCTCACAAAACCTGAACTGGAAGCGGGTTTTCTTGGTTACGATTTCGCCGAACGCACAGACTCGCTGGGCGGACGCGTCCGTAAAGATTCTCAATTCCACTGTGCCCATGGCGACCTGCATGTCGATAATAAGGTTTTGGATTGGAAGCCCTTCGAATACTATACCCTGATTCAGTCGGTGCCGAATGCGCTGGAATACCTGCACACTCGAAGATTGTTCCCTATCCCTGGAGGCAGCCGTCTCTGCGTCTACGCTAGCCAGCCCGTGAAAGGAGCAAATGACGAACTCCGCGGAATCATTCAGGCAGAGTACAATCGAGGCTTTGGAAATCTCGAGGCATTTATCCGGCAGGACATCACAAGTGGCAAAGTGACCGTCAGCTAGTACTGTATCACCTGCGACCCTGGAGAATCATTCATGGAAACACTGCTCTGCATCAGCGCAATCCTTGCAGCATTGCTCTTCTTTTATCTGCTCAACACTGCCCGCAAAAAGAACACGCCGCCTGCAGCCGGAAAAAAAGAGTACACACCTGTCTATCTCTCGATCGCAGATGACCCGGATGCAGTGATCGAGGGGATGGATAAATTTGTCGCGGAAGTCCAGAAGACAGAATCGGCCGGCGACAAATGGCGCTGGGTGCCCCTCATCATCTTTTTTGGTGGAGTCACCTTGATGGGGATCGACGGGGTGCTGCTTCTGCTTGGATATGCGTCCATTGTATTTACGGCAGGCGGGATAGTATTGTGGATCGCGGCATGGGTCATGGC
>JAICRQ010000352.1 GCA_025966435.1 Anaerolineales bacterium
CAGGTGACCGGCAGACGAAGTCCTCAGCCAGGACTTGCATAAAAAGCTCAGCATCCTTATCTTGTAGTGCAAGCCAAAATTGTTGCTGGCTTTCTAAGACGGCTTGCGTGGCTTTGTTGGAAATCTGGTCGTCTGTCATCATGCCTTTCTCGATCTCCCTTCCATAGAGACTTGTTCAAGAAACGCAAGCAGGACGGCGTTGAATTGCTCTGGTCGCTGCAGCGGCGCGAAGTGACTCACGTTTGGAAGAAAAATAAATTCGGCATTGGGAATAGTGTGGGCGAGATATTCGGCATGTTCGCGCTTGATGAACTCATCATGCTCGCTGTGGACGATCGTGATCGGCACGCGTATCTGAGCCAACTGCTCCGCTGAATAATTCGGCTGCGTTCTCTGCATGAGCCCAACTGCCTCGGAAAGCTCGTCGAACTGATTAGGTGTGGGTGATAACTCTGCATAGTCCTTTACATGACGGTTGAAGCAGCGCTGGACGATAGGAGTCAATTCAAATTTCTTTGTGCCGCTGGGGTCCATATTGCAGGCAAAATAGAACACACCTGTCACGCGTCCCGGAGCTTGCGCCGCCAGAATCAATGCGATGACTGCACCGTCACTCCAGCCCACAAACGCCGCCTGCTCGATCTGCAGCCCATCCATCACAGCCAAGACATCGGATGCCATCAGTTCATAGGTATAAGGTCGTTCGTCGCGTGTGCTGCGACCGTGCCCGCGGCTGTCAATCAGGATTGCCTTGTAGCCACCGCTGACCAGCGCTGGGATTTGATATCCCCAATTGCCGCTATGACCGAGTCCACCATGCAGCAGGATCACCGGCATGCCCGTTCCATACGCGGCGTACCAGATCCGCGCTCCATCGTGCTCGATGTAACCTTGATCGTTTGTATCCGGCAGGGGCGCGGCGCCTTCTGCTTCGAACCCGGTCAGGTCATCATCATATGAATTCATCTTGTACTCCCTGGTTCATCGTGCTTATTAAGTTTGAGCATCATGTTGGCGTCATCAACTCCTTGTATTTTTCTCTTCTCTAGGCACTTCCTCCTGTCGCGACAGCCAGCCGCGAATCACTTCGACGATGTACTGCTGTTCCTCTGCTGTGAGCATTCTTCCCGTGGGAATCTGATGCCACTTCTGTAAACAGCCGCGACAGCAGGTCGCCGTCGCATGCTGCGCGACAAACACTGGATGGTTATGCCAGGGTGTTTGTTTTCCGTCATTCCTGGGCGAAGCCGGCGCCAACCTTTTTTCAATAAACTCAGCTGCATGTTTGAGGACTTCGTCCATTCCTTTGCTACGAAGATAGTCCAGTTCCTTCCCTTTCAAATGAATCCGGCTACGAAAAGGTGAACGGCTGAGATGCAATAAAACTTCCTGTATATCTCTCATATCTTACGTGCCACAATATTACACGGGACGTGAATAAATCAGCGTAAAGCGCTCCTTCATTCTCAGGAAGGCTTTCTCCAGGATTTCATAGGAAAGTATGGAAATCAGTACCGTCACGACCAGAGTGGTGACCAGGATCATGATCGGATAGAAAAGTGCACGGGCAGGTGTCACAAATACGTTCACAATATTGATCGCCAGGGCTCTTCCCACCAGATGGTACACATAGAGACCGTATGAAATCTTACCGAGGTAACGGAGTGTCGGAATTTTAATCAGGTGGGAGATCGGTCCGAGTCTGCCCCCTACGGCGGCAAGTAAAAGACAGGAAACACCAATGCCGACCAGGAGATACGTATACATCAATGGCCATTGCACAACGTGCAGGTTTGGCAGGGTCGTAACAAGCCCGAGCGCGATGATGCCAGCCGCCAGATAGAGCCAACCGGGAGTTTTGTTTAGATACTTATCAAACAACCCTATGGCAAGACCGCCAAGAATGGGTTCAAAGTGAGTCAGAGGCAACACCCAGATGCCCAGGTATCCCATTTCATAGTGGATAAACATGGCTCGAAACCCCAGACCCAGCAACAATATCCCGCCTAAAATAGAAGCAACGGTTATAGCTCTTAACCGGTACAGGATTCGCAACGCCCAGGGGATGATCAGGTAGAACTGCTCTTCATAAGAAATGGTCCACAGGTGATCAGAGTATGGAATTTTATTGTACGATTGGTATGCCAGCGTAAAGAGGTTATCCGTAAACGTCAACAATCCAACGGAACGGAGTGACGTGTGGGCTTGCCACCCGTTCATCCATGCGGAAAAAGCAAGCATGATTCCAATAAAAAAGAAATATAAGGGCCAGATTCTCAACAGCCTGCGCAGATAGAAATAACGGATATGGATATCGCCCCGCTCCTGGTATTCCACGAATAATAACTTCGCAAACAGGTAGGCGGAGAGGCACAAAAACAGATCCACTCCCATCCAGCCATAGTCATGCAGAACCACCCAGGCGGGAACACTCTTTGCAAACGGCACATGATGAACCAGGACCAACAGAAACGCCAGGAAGCGCAGGCTGTCTAATTCTGGATAATAGACGCCGGATCTATTTATAGGTGATTGCATCAGCAGGGAATGATATGAAATTTCTGTTCATGAGGAATCTGTTTCTGGTCCGGTTTGGGCAGCCGATAGTATAGACGCCTCCTCCTCGAAAATCAATAGCCAGCCGCCTCAAACCCGTGATGTCAATTTAGCTGCTACAAGCAAAAACGAAAATCATGTGATGATGACCTGGATTACAATACGGCATAGGATTTCCATGCCACAGTCTGACCAGGGTATTACGAGCGATCGCTACACCGTCATTCCTCGCACTGCAATCTTTTTGCGGCGCGGGGAATCCTTTTTGCTGCTCAAAGGCGCACCGACCAAACGTCTGTGGGCGAACAAATACAACGGGCTCGGCGGTCATGTGGAACGAGGGGAAGACGTGCTCTCTGCGGCAAAGCGCGAATTGCTGGAAGAGACCAGTTTGACGGCTGATCTGTGGCTCTGCGGCATATTGGTCATCGATACAGGAGATACGAACACCGGAATCGCTCTCTATTTCTTTACCGGGGACTGCTCCGAAGGTGACCCCGCACCTTCTAAAGAAGGCACAGCCGAATGGATTTCCTTCGATCAGATCGGCAGCCTGCCGGTGGTGGAAGACTTACCGATCTTATTATCAAAGATCCGGCACATGCAACACGGCGATCCGCCGTTTTCGGCGCGGTCATATTACGATGATCGCGAGCGGTTAATTGTGGAATTTGCAGAATAAGAAAGCGGGCGGAACGCAACGCGTCCGCCCGCTTTCTTTTATTATTCGTGTTAATGGAAACTTACGGAATGTTATACGATTGTAGTTCCGTCGTATCCGTAAACGAATTGCCCAGAATGTTCCCTGTGCCGCTAGCTTTTACCCAACCTACATTAGGTGCAAACCAGTAGGTGTAATCACCGGTGAACGAGACAGGGAGCGCGATGCCCTCATAGGTGGCGTTGACATTTAGAGCTACATCTACTTCCACTTTCAGCGCCTCAAACGTCCCGGCGGGCACGGTCACGCTTTCGTTTCCAACGGCATTAAAACTCATTTGCACGCTGCCGGTCGCTTCGGCTTGCTCATTGAACGCCGTCACGTTGCCGGTTACATCCATGTTCTGCTGCCACTGACTGCCCGGGCTAATCTGGCTGGGGAAGGTAAGCCCGGTTGCGTTGCTGATGTCGAGGTTCAGTTCGATGTTCTGCGAGTTGAGCATCGCGGCGGGCGCGCCGCCAAGCTGCAACGCCGCGAGACCTTCGGCGGTACAAGTCCATTCCTGGGTACGCCTCAGGGCTCCGATTTGCGTGGAAAGCGTAAAGCCATCCGCCCGCACTGCGTTGATCGTATCGGTAAAGCTATATTCCCCGGCGGGGCCACCGGTGCTCTTGTAGGTCCACGTCGCGCCCTGGCGGACGGGATAGTGAATATTCGTGCAGAGGCCCTGTCCCGCTGCGGGTGTGCTGGTTCCAAGCGTCTCTGTAACAGAAACGGTTGCCGTTTCGATGGGTTGTGTGCTTGTGGGGGGAACCTGCGGGGCTGAACAGGCTGCAAGGAAAATAATGATCAGCAATGCGCTGATCTGTGTGTAGAGCTTTTTCTGTTCCATAAATGACCTTTCTGATCCTTCAATATTTATTCGGTTCTACCTCCATTGCTTGAGCGTCATTGTAAATGTGCTGCCTTTGCCAGGCGTACTGACGACGTCTAGGCTGCCCTGATGTTGTTGTATGACCTGACGACTGACGGCGAGCCCGAGCCCGATTCCGCCGTAGAGCTGATCTCCGCTCCGGTCGAGGTGATAGAAACGGTCGAAGATGCGCGCCAGATTCTCTTTCGCGATGCCGATG
>JAICRQ010000608.1 GCA_025966435.1 Anaerolineales bacterium
CATCGAGGAATTCATTGACCATCGGAACAATCCAGTTGGCGCGGTCGACCATCCCAACATGGGATGTACCGGGTAATATGGCGAGTTGTGAATTCGGGAGACCGGGCGGCATATCGCCAAAAACACCTCCGCCGAGCAGACGGAAAAATTCCACTGCATGTTCCGGGCGGATGAGATCAGAGTCTCCGATCATAAGCAGCACAGGCACTTTGACCCCACGGATGGTCTCATCGGGGAAATCCTTGATCTGTCGATCCATCTGTGTCTTTTTCTCGAAGAGTCTACTGAAATCCTCCGGACGTGGCGCGATACGCATGTACTCCTCATGCCACGGCGAGCCATGCATCATTTCCGGTTTCATCTCTCCCATTCCTTCCATTAAACCGGGGTGGATACCACTCAGTTTATAGCCAATCGACATCAGGACAAGTTTGCGCACCATCTGTGGATGCCGGGTGGCGAAATGCAGCGCCACGCTGCCTCCGTTGCTGTAGCCGAGGACATCTGCCTGTTCAATACCGAGCTCTGGAAGCGCGGCGGCAACATCATCTGCCATGCCTTCGACCGTCAATGGGCGATCGATGTCCGCGGTGCGTCCATGACCCTGCAGGTCGAACCCAACAACCTGTCGGTGTTTTGCGAGTCCCGGAATTATGTTTCCAAACGAGCTGCCGATCGCCGAGAACGCGCCGTGCAGCAATACCAACGGCTGCCCTTCCCCGTGGATTTCATAATACATATCCAATCCGTTCACAGAGACATAACCGCTCTTGCCATTTGTGTTCGGTTGCTCGATAGGATTACTCATGATTATTTTCCTTTGCGAGATTTGTGTTCTTTATGTTATCACGAACAGTGCTGGAGGTATTCTGCACATGCTTCAGTTATGCAAGTATTCGCTTGTGATGGAGCGCTTTGCTTTCAACAGCTGCTGCGGGGTTCCTTCAAAGATCACCTGTCCGCCTTTGCTGCCGCCCTCCGGACCCATATCGATGATCCAGTCGGCATTCTTGATGACGTGTAAATTGTGTTCGATGACAACGACGGTGTTACCCGTGTCGACGAGGCGGTTGATAACCTGCATCAGGTGACCGATATCGGACATGTGTAATCCCGTGGTCGGTTCGTCCATGATGTAGATGCTTCCCTTTTTATGCAGTTCGCTGGCGAGTTTGATGCGCTGGCATTCGCCGCCTGAAAGCGTGCTCAACGGCTGACCGAGTCCAAGATAGTCCAAACCTACGTCGCTCATGGCTTGCAGTTTACGGACGACTTCCCTGATCTCGAAAAACTCAAGCGCCTGCCCTACGTTCATTGCCAGCACATCGCTGATGGATTTACCATTGAGCTTGTATTCGAGCACTTCATCCTTGAAGCGTTTGCCGCCGCAGACTTCGCAGGGAGTTTTGGCCTCGTTGAGGAAGGCGAGCTCGGTGTAGATCACGCCGAGTCCCTGACAGTTCTCACAAGCGCCCTTCGAGTTAAAACTAAATAACGAAGCCGGTACTTTATTCGCCGAAGCAAACGCTTTGCGGACGTCGTCCATAATACCCGTGTACGTGGCGGGATTGGAACGGCTGGACACACCGACCGCCGATTGGTCGATCACAATGACATCAGGATATTGCTGGGAAAAGACTTCGTTGATCAGTGAACTCTTGCCAGAGCCAGCTACGCCTGTAACAACAGTCAGCACTTCCGCTGGGATATCCACGCTGATGTTTTGCAGGTTATTGACTTTCGCATTCTTGATCGGCAGCTTGCCCGTCGGCGTGCGGAACGAATCCTTCAGCGGGACAGACTGCTTCATATGTTTGCCCGTAAGGGTGTTCGCCTTGAGCAAATTTGCATAACTGCCTTCGTAGACGATCTCGCCTCCCTGCCGACCCGCATGCGGACCCAC
>JAICRQ010000106.1 GCA_025966435.1 Anaerolineales bacterium
CCAGCCACGGAAAATCTCTGTGGCTGGTTTTTATTATCCTCCTGGAGCGGCGGGCGTAGCCTGTAGTCGAAACAAACACACTACTCCGGTCAGCGCGAGAAAATTTTATAGAAAGGAACGTAATTTTATGTCTGCTCAAGTTGCACAAGTCTTTTCCATAAATAGAACATTATCTGCCCAAGAAATGATTGATGGGCATGTATCGAAAAGCCTTATTTATAGATTTACAGGAAACCCTGACAATGAACACAAACGACGAAGACGGCATCGGCGTCGTCTTTCGAAAAAATTTAGGACAATACACCGTCCACGCACACGGACGAGAGATCGACTGCTCACTCTCGTCCCTGCTCCATAAACAACTGATCTTCCCCACCGCGGATCCCGCGTCCCTGCGGCATGCTGTGCAGGACGTGCGCGAAATTCATCATGTAGATCCGGTTGCGGTCGGTGACCGCGTCCGCTATGTGGAGGCAGGGGAAAGTCGCGGCATGATCGTCGAGGTCTTGCCGCGGAACTCCAGACTCTCGCGCCCTGCGCCTGTGCCCGGTCAACGCGTCTTTGAGCAGGTGATCGTCGCCAACGCGGACGTCATCCTGCCAGTATTTGCCGTAGCGAATCCAACACCGAAATGGGGCCTGCTCGATCGTTATCTGGTCTCTGCAGAAGCCGCGGAGATCCCGGTTCTGATCGTGCTCAACAAACTCGATCTGGCATGGAAGAATCCGAGCTTCGACGAAGAGATGGAAATTTATCGCCGCATCGGCTACCCGGTTCAATTGGTCAGCGCGGCTACAGGCGAAGGAATAGAGGAACTAAAACAGACCCTGCATGGAAAACAGTCGGTGCTGGTTGGGAAATCTGGGGTCGGGAAGACTTCCCTCTTGAATGCCATACAGCCTGGGTTAGGTCAACGTGTCAGAGAAGTCAGCAGCGGCGAGCTCGGCAAAGGACGCCATACCACCACGTATCTCGAAATGTTCAAGCTGGATTTCGGCGGTGCCCTGGTGGATACACCGGGCATTCGTGAGTTCGGTCTATGGGATATTGCGGCCGATGAATTGGCTTACTTCTTCCCCGAAATGGCTGGTTACATCGGTCAATGTAAGTTTGGCATGAGCTGTCGCCACGACCTGGAGCCCGGCTGCGCCATTCGAAAAGCGGTTATGGCAGAGGCGATCAGTCCCTATCGCTATCAAAGCTATATGAATTTGCGGAGGGAACTATGAAAGCCCATCTCGCCACCTTCGGAGATTTCAAGTGTGCACACTGTCGCGTGGTCGTGCCGAGCGCACATCTGGTCTCCGGAGTCAATAACCGCAACCATTGTCCCTATTGCCTTTGGTCCTGTCACCTGGATCTATACGCTGCGGGTGATCGCTTGTCTGCCTGCAAGGCACCGATGAAGCCCATGGGGTTGACGCTGAAAGCCGGCAGGAAGAAATATCAGCGCAGCACACGCGGTGAGTTGATGTTGATCCACCAGTGTACGGAGTGCAGCGTGCTCTCCATCAACCGCATCGCCGCAGACGATGACGCGGAAACGGTCCTAGCTGTTTTTCAGGAGTCGCTTGCACTGGCGCACCAAACGCATATCTTGTGCGAGGAAAACGGAATCGTGATGCTAAAAGCCGGGGATGCAAAGATTGTATACACGCAGCTCTATGGTCACCAGGCAGAAATTCCCATGATCAGTTGGGCTTGATACAGATCGATCTACTATCAACCCCGCCTCTCGGCGGGGTTTTTGTTACTTAATAAATTTTCGATTACAGCATTGAGAAGAACTGCGCCTAAATTGCTATTAAACTCCAGCACGGTTTGCGTTATTATCCCTCTTCGGGATTTCCAAGTCTAACACTATGCTGAAGAACCTCAAAAAAACCTACGCTGAATTTCCCACGCTCTTTTGGATCATTGTCGGCACACTCTTCATCGACTCGATCGGCAGCACATTGCTGTTCCCATTTTTTGCGTTGTACTTTACGCAGAAGTTCGCTGTGGGAATGACGGAGGCGGGCACATTATTAGGAATGTCATCCCTGTTTGGTCTGATTGGTAGTGTGATTGGAGGAGCCATCACAGACCGGTTCGGCCGCAGGCGATTGATTCTGTTTGGCTTGACTTCCAGCGCATTGAGCAGCCTCTCGTTAGGGCTGGTATCCAATGTTTCCACCCTCTATTTCCTCATTATCATCGTGGGCTTATTGTCCAGAGTCGCTGTCCCAGCCTATGACGCAGTCCTGGCGGACATTCTGCCAGAGGCGAAACGACAGGAAGGGTTTGGAATTATGCGTGTGGCGTTCAATTACGCCTGGATCTTTGGCACTGCGTTGGGGGGTCTGATTGCAGCACGATCGTTCCTGGCGCTATTCACTTTGGACGCCGTTCTGAGCATGATAGCAGCAGTTATCCTGTATCGCTTTCTGGTGGAAACCAAACCCGTGTCTCCTGCGGAAGTGAAGACCAATGAATCCTTCCTTAATACAATGGCCGGATATCGGGTAACCCTGCGTGACCTGGCGTTTATGAGCTTTCTTATTACAGGAATGATCGTGCTGATTGTGTATCAGCAGGAATATACTTCTCTGCCTGTCTATCTGCGGGACGTCCACCATATCGACACCAAAAGTTACGGTGTGATGCTCTCCCTGTCTGGTCTGCAGGTGGTACTTTTCCAATTTTGGATCAGCCGCACCATCCGCGTCTACCCACCTTTTCTGATGATGACACTTGGCGCCCTCTTCCTTATGATTGGCTTTGGCATCATTGGTTTTGTGAGCGGGATTGCACTGTTTATGCTTTCGATCCTCATTATTACGTTTGGCGAAATGATTTTTTACCCAACAGGCCAGGTATTGGCAGTCAGCTTTGCCCCGGTCAATATGCGGGGGCGTTATATGGCTATTTATAGCCTGGCTTGGGCGATTCCCGCCACGATTGGCCCGGCTGCCGCAGGGCTGATTCTGGATAACTATGACCCGAACCTGTTGTGGTACCTGGGCGGCATTCTGTGTGTGATCGCTGCGATCGGTTTCTATGCCCTGCATCTTTGGCTGGGCCGGCAGGAGCGTTTTGCACCCGTAAAGCCGGAGGCTTCGACACCAGGCGAATTAGAGACATCCTGAAAGTAGGGTTTTTGACTTGACAGATGGTGTAAGATTTGTAAAATAACCTTCGTCATCAGCCTATGTTAACCCTAAATTATTGCTCCTGTCTGGGGCGGGGTTCGTAACCACCGCCTGAGATTCTCCTGTCCCGATAAGCAGTCAACGACTCAAGGCAGTGGACGCCCCCCGCGCACCAATCGATCCGCGCCGGATGGCTCGCCATCTCTGCACTTCGTCCGTTGACTGCTTTTTGTATTAAGTCACCAAAACTTTATCGAGAAAAGGAAAGAAGATCATGCCATACGTCCATCCTGAATACCTTGTCGAAACCGAATGGGTTGCCGAGCACTTGAACGACCCGAACGTCCGCATCATCGAGTCAGATGAAGATGCCTTGCTCTACGCGGTCGGTCACATTCCTGGTGCCGTGCAGGTGGATTGGTTCAGCACCTTGCAGCATCCGCTTCGCCGTGATTTCCTCACCAAAGAACAGTTTGAGGAAGTGGCTTCCAACATTGGTATCACCAACGATACAACCGTTGTCTTTTACGGCGATAAGTCCAACTGGTTCGCGTGCTATGCCTTGTGGTTGTTCCAATATTATGGACACGAGAATGTGAAAATCATGAACGGCGGACGGCTCAAGTGGGAACAGGAGAATCGCCCTCTCACCAAGGATGTCCCTTCGTATCAGAGAACAAGTTACAAAGCCAAGGATCCGGATAAATCCATTCGCGCCTTCCGCGATGAGGTGCGCGAGCAGAGTGACTCCAAGAAGCCACTGGTGGACGTCCGCTCTCCCAAGGAATATTCCGGTGAGCTGATCTCCATGCCGAACTACCCTCAGGAAGGCGCTCAGCGCGGTGGTCATATTCCGGGCGCTGTAAGCATTCCGTGGTCACAGGCGGTGAACGAAGCAGATAGCACGTTCAAGACGCCCGAGGAGCTGCGCGCTCTGTATGAAGGAAAGGGTATCACGCCTGAAGGAGAGGTGATCGCCTATTGCCGCATCGGCGAGCGCTCTTCTCATACCTGGTTTGTTCTTAAGTACCTGCTTGGTTACCCCAAGGTCAAGAACTATGATGGTTCCTGGACCGAATGGGGCAACCTGGTGGATGCCCCGATCGAGAAATAGTGTGTAAGGGCACAACCTTTGTGCGAAGCATAAGCGAAGTCGAAGCGTTGTGCCCTTACAATCCTAGATATGTCCTTACCTTCCAAACTTCAGGAAATCGTAGATGACTTCGCCAGTATGACGCGCGAAGAAAAAGTAGAGACGTTGGTCGCGTACTCCGAGTCGTTGCCGCCTCTGCCCGACCGTCTTAAAGAACTACGCGACAAAATGGAGCCTGTGCCGGAATGCATGACACCCGTGTTCCTGCACGGTGAAAAGCAACCCGATGGCGGTATTATTTTTTACTTCGACATCCCACCCCAATCCCCTACCGTGCGCGGGCTGGCTTCCCTCCTGGCAAATGGACTTAACGGCTCGAAGCCAGAAGAGATTTTGTCTGTCCCAGGGGATTTCTTCCTGCCTATGAATCTGCAGGAAGCTATTTCACAGCAGCGCATCAATGGCTTTATCGGCGTTCTCGCTCACATGAAGCAAACCGCGGTAAAACTGCTGAGCAACGGATCCTGAAGCGAACGTTCCAGGGGAACGTTATAAAGAATCGATACTTCTAATACATTAGACTTCATTCTGGCTAGCCTGCTCCATTAGGTTAGCCAGAACTGCTTAACTACGCTATACAGTACAGTTGTCACGTTTTCTTTTTGGGCGGTTTAAGTATAATCAAACGGAGTAGAGCCGGGTCATCGTTATAGTGGGAGCGGATCGTTTTGCGGGTGAATTCACTTTAAGTTCTTTGTGTCGAAAAAGTGCAACAAATCTGCTCCCAACAGAAACAGGGATTGTGACAAAATGTTTGCTGTGGGTCAAAACATGCGCTTTACAGAGTGGCTACAGACGGAAATCGACAAACGCGGGTGGTCTCAATCCGATTGCGCGCGTGCCTCTGACTTGAACCGAGCGGTGATTAATAAACTGCTGAACGGAAAGTGTAAACCGCAGCCTGCCACATTAATAGCGCTTGCACGCGGATTCAAAATCCCTGTAGAAGCAGCCTATCGAGCCGCCGGATTGCTCCCGTCCAGCCATGAGATCGACGATGAATTGCAGGAAGTGATCTACATTTTCAGCAGTCTTCGCAGTCCGCAGAGGAAGGCTACCGCGATTATGCTTCTGAAAGCGCTGGTTTCAGAGGAAGAAAACCAATTTCGTGGAGATAGCAAGGCAAAGAATTAAGCCGATTGTCTCGCAGGAAAAATCAGGTTCACAATCCCCGTTTGGAACGGGGATTTTTTATTTCTTTATAAGAACCTCTTAACTTTCCCATCATTCGGGTATAGTATCCTGAAAGGAGCGCTTATTTATGAGACAAAAATCGTTTTTCTTGATTCCGTTCGTCCTGACATTATTTGCCTGCACCCTGACGTCCACGCCGATACCCACTCTGATTATTGAAACGGATATACCGGCGAACACATCCTTCCCGCCAGCGACCGACACGCCGCTCATGTCAACTGCAACACAAACGGTTTCCGTAACAGCGACCGAAACGTTGGCGGAAACACCCTCCGCCTCCGAAACGGCAAGCCCATTTCCATCCAATACAGGCCTCCCCACCGTGGAAAGCTTGGAAGCTCGCGTGACCGCTGACCGGCTGAGCTGTCGCTATGGACCCGGTCCGGAATATCTGTACTTGTTCGCGTTCCGCGGGGGTACTCCTATTAAGTTAATCGGCCGCGTGGATGCCGAGAATTGGAACTGGGTGCTGGTCGAAAACCAGGTTCCTTGTTGGGTCAGTGCGAATTTCATCGAAGTCCAAGGGGATATTCTGAGCCTGCCCATTATGTACCCGGATATCGCGAAACTCCCGATTACGCCCTATTACCCGCCTTCCGAAGTACTCAGCGCCCAGCGAAAACCTTTCACCAATGAAGTGACGGTCTCGTGGGTAGAGGTGCCGGTCAGCCTGGGAGATTATGAAGACGACTCGATGCAGACATACATTATCGAAGTCTGGCGCTGCCAGGCTGGAGAATTGATCTTCGATCCGCTGGCAACGCGTCTTGCGTTCATCTCCTTCGTCGATGAGCCGGGGTGCACGGACCCATCCCACGGGCGCGTCTGGGTGCAGGAAAAGCATGGCTATGCTGGTCCGGCTGAGATTCCGTGGCCTGAATAGCTCTCTAGACGCTGGCAGCTGCCTCCCAGAGAACTTTATTGATATAAAACCGCCAATTTTACGAAAAGGCGGTTTTATATTCAAGATTCCTAAAAGAAGTTTTAGGGAAATCAATATGGGTATTGACAATCGTGAATAAATATTGTAATATTGAATTATAAGTTCATCAATACATGAATTTAATCAAATCGCACTTCCAGTTTTCTGAAATTCAGTTCAAGAAGGAGAATTTCCATGGCTGAACTTGCAATTGAAGCCAAACAGCTTGTAAAAAAGTTCCCCGCACGCCCTGGCACAGGCGACAAAGGTGCGGACGCTAATGCCTCCCCAGCCCCTCGGCGGAGGTTTTTTGCTAAGAAAGAGCCAAAAGCCATGTTCACCGCCGTGAACGGCGTGGACTTGCAGATCGAGCGCGGCGAGATCTTCGGGCTGTTAGGTCCGAATGGCGCGGGGAAGTCCACGACCATTCGCATGCTCTGCACCCTGCTCGAGCCCACTAGCGGTACCGCTCAGGTGAACGGCTTTGATATCGTCAAGCAGGCGAATGATGTGCGTCGCAGCCTGGGAACCGTCCTGGCAGGAGAACGCAGCATTTACTGGAAGTTAACCGGGCGCGAAAACCTCGAGTATTTCGCGGCGCTGTATCACATCCCCGCGGAGATTGCGAAGAAACGCGTCGAGGAACTTATCGAACGTATGGAGATCAAAGATCGCTCGAACGAGCTGGTCGAAAAATATTCAACTGGCATGCGGCAACGCATCGCGATCGCTAAAGCGCTCCTGGCTCGCCCGCCTATTCTCCTTTTGGATGAACCCACGCTCGGGCTGGATCCCCAGGCGGCTCGCCGCGTAAGGGAGCTGATCGCTGAACTGAAGCAGGAGGGACATACGATCCTGCTCACCACCCACTACATGGAAGAGGCTGACCAGCTCTCCGACCGCATCGGCATTATCGATACAGGCAAGGTTATCGCGCTCGACACCCCGGAGGGACTCAAACGCCGCATCGACCAGCAGGAAATTATCCGCCTAGAGCTCACGGGCTGGCATGATGACCTGGCTGACAAGCTCAAGAGCATCTCCGGAATTGAAAATCTGACAACACGCCAGCAGGGTGAGGCAGATTTGTGGGAAGTGAACCTGCACGCGCAAAACAGCCGACTCGCTTTACCACGCATCGTGGAAAGTATCAGCGGGAATGGCACGCGCCTCGTCAATATGAACATTGTCAAGCCATCACTCGAAGACGTATTCATCCATCTGACCGGTAAAGCATTAAGAGATTAGGAATTCGACATGCAAACTTCTCTTACAGGCTCCCTGGGCAAACCCGGTTTTGGATCTGACCTGCGCGCCCTCTTTACAGTCATGTGGCGTGAGTGGGTGATCTTTACGCGCTATCCAAGCTGGATCATTGCCATGTTCATCTGGCCGTTGATCTTCCCCATGCTCTACATCCTCACCGCGCGCGCTCTTGCCGGTCCGGACGGAACTGGTATGGCGGTATTTATGGCAACCACCGGCGCCACAGACTTCATTGGCTACATTGTGATCGGCACAACCGTCTGGATGTGGCAGAACATCGTGCTCTGGGATGTGGGCTTTGCGCTACGCAACGAGCAGATGCGCGGCACATTGGAGTCCAACTGGCTCTCGCCCACCTGGAGATTTTCCTACCTGCTCGGGCATACCGGTCCACAAATCGTTTCCATGCTGATGTTCATCACAATTACCGCCATCGAGTTTGGGCTCTTGTTTGGCATCCAGTTGAATGGCAGTATCTGGATGATCCTGCTAATGATGCTTGCTGCAGTTCCCGCCATTTACGGATTGGGCTTCGCGTTTGCCAGTTTGGTCATCACAGTGAAGGAAGCAAATGCGTTCGTGTTCCTGATTCGCGGGCTGGTGATGATCTTCTGCGGCATCACGTTTCCGGTCAGCCTTTTGCCGGGCTGGATGCAATCCATTGCAAAATGGCTTCCACAGACCTACTTGATCAATGGAATGCGCTCCGCCGCGTTTTCAAATGCAGGCATTCGCGAGCTTGCACCAGACTTAATCCCGTTGCTTTTGTTCGGCACCTTCTGGCTGGTCGTCGGGTATTTCACCTTCTTATGGATGGAACGCCGCGCTCGCCGTACCGGTGCGATTGGACAGTATTAGGTGACAAATATGGAAATCAACACTTTATCTCAGCCTACTCTTCAGAACCAGTTACGAGCATTGTATGTGATTGCCCGCAAAGATTGGAAAGTGTTCTGGCGCTATCCGTTGAACGCGTTCTCGCACATCTTCCAACCCATCATCTGGATCACGCCTGTCTATTTTATGGGCAAGGCATTTAGCACTGATGGAGAGGCGCTGGGCTTTGCCGCCTACAGCGGCACAAGCGACTACATGTCCTTTATCCTGCTTGGGACGGTGCTGACCAACTTTATCCTGACGGTGTTCTGGGGAATGGGTTATGCCCTCAAAAATGATATGGATGCAGGGGTTCTGGAATCCAACTGGCTTACACCGGTTCCTCGTCTGCTGATTCTTGTAGGAAGAACACTAAGCAGTTTGCTGGTCACCGCGATCACATCCGCCATCATGCTCCTCATTGCAGGCGCGCTGTTCGGCTTCCAGCCAACTGGCAACACGCTGGCGGCATTTCTGACAGCCATTCCCATGTTGATCGGTCTCTATGGCTTCGGCTTTGCCTTTGCCGCCGTCGTGCTCCTGATGCGGGAAGCGAATACTCTTGTGGACGTCAGCAGCTTTCTCGTGCAGGGATTCTCCGGGACG
>JAICRQ010000148.1 GCA_025966435.1 Anaerolineales bacterium
ACTCACCGACCTTCCCGCCGCGCGACCTGTGGCTTTCGGGCTATTCCATTTCATATTATTACTTCGGTTATGTGATGGCATCCATGCTGGCGCTATTCACCGGCGTCCCCGCGACTATGGCATTCAACCTGATGCTCTCCCTGATCTTCGCCCTGAGCGCCGTCGGTGCCTACGGAATTTTGTATAACCTTCTTTCTACTTTCCATTTTCAATCCTCGAACAGTGAATCGTCTATAGACCATAGACCATCGTCCATTTTTTCCCCTCTCCTCGCCCCCCTCTTCCTCCTCATCGTTTCCAATGTGGAAGGGTTCCTCGAAGTCCTTCACACACGCGGTTTTTTATGGAGGGACGGCAGTAATTTCTGGACGTGGCTGGATATCCCGGAACTGAGAGATGCTCCCATCCAAACCGCCGCCTGGATTCCCGACCGTTTCTGGTGGTGGTGGCGCGCCTCTCGCGTCATTCAAGACTACGAGCTGAACGGCACGTTTCGTGAAGTGATCGACGAGTTCCCGTTCTTCTCCTATCTACTCGGTGACCTGCATCCCCATGTGCTGGCAATGCCATTTAACCTGCTGGCGGTCGCGGTAGCATTGAACATTTTCTTCGGCGGTTGGAGCGGCAGGACGAATTTGTTCTTTGGGGAACTGCGAATCAGCAAAGCAGGCTTCTTTACCATTGCGCTCGTACTGGGCGGACTGGCTTTCCTTAATACATGGGATATCCTTATTGCCGGCGCGCTGATCGTTTTCAGTTACGCGCTGGCACAAGTCCGTGAGTTTGGGTGGAACTGGGGACGACTCGAAGATGTATTGCTGCTGGGATTCCCCGCTGTGGTCACAGCCTATTTGATGTACCTCCCGTTTTATATTGGCTTTGACTCGCAATTGGGCGGTGTAATTCCGAACTTTATGTTCGTCACGCGCGGCGCACACCTTTGGGTGATGTGGGGCACTCTGTTTATTCCGCTCTTCGCCTTCCTGATCTATTTATGGCGTAATGGAATGCCTGCGGACTGGCGCAGGAGCTTGTTTACAGCACTGGGTATTGTGCTCCTCCTGCTACTGGCTATGTTTGTGGTGGGTTTTATCGGATTGAGATTAAGACCTGAGCTGGTTGAGCCAATTCTACAATCACAGGGACGTGATATTTCAGCCTTCCTCAGGGATAGCATGGCGCGCAGGTTAACGCATATTGGCAGTTTGCTTACGTTACTAGCGCTGTTCATCCCTGCTCTTGCATTCCTCCTTAAACCCCAGAGGAATCCCTCCTCATTTGTATTGCTGATGATTGCACTGGGTGTGCTGTTGATTATCGGCCCGGAATTTTTATATTTGCGCGATAACTTTGGCTACCGTATCAACACAATTTTCAAGTTTTATTATCAGGCATGGATTGTGTTAAGTCTCGCCGCTGCCTATGGAATCGCAGTGCTCTTTCGAAATTTGCGCGGCGCGGCAAATGTGGCTTTCAGTGTCGTCGTTGTCGTCGTATTGATTGTTGGACTAACCTACCCCGCATTGAGCATCGTCAATAAAACCAACAACTTCAAACCGCCGTTTGGCTATACCCTCGACGACTTCGACCGTGTGCAGCGTGAGAACCCCGATGAAGCCGCGGCGATCACCTGGCTCCGATCCGCGCCGGATGGGGTCGTTGCCGAAGCGGTCGGCGGCGCGTATTCCAATTATGCGCGTATTTCCATTTATACAGGTTTGCCGACTGTGCTAGGCTGGGGAAACCATGAAGGACAATGGCGCGATCAGGCTCTACAGGGCACACGCGCAGACGATATCGCAGCGTTGTATACCACCAACGATTGGGCCGCCACGCAAGACATCATCGATCGTTACAACATTCGTTATATTTATATCGGCAATCTCGAGCGCTCTACATACAACGTGAATGAAGAGAAGTTCAATCGCTTCCTGAAGCCGGCGTTCCAACAGGGCAGCGTCACGGTGTATGAAGTGTCATAGTGATTTCATGTCGTTGCGAGGAGCGACACTTGCATCGCCGCAAGTGCAAGTGAGCGACGAAGTAACACCGGCACTGGCACCCGGTGCAAGTGCCTCCTTGCATTGACGTAACACGAGTAAAATACCTTTATGAATTCTTCCCCATTCAAACATGAAGGCTGGCTGTATTGGCTAGCCTTTCTTATAGCGCTAGGCTTTCGCTTGATTCAACTCGGCGCTTCGCCTCTCACCGACTCGGAGGCGACTCTCGCCCTGCAAGCTTTGGAAATCGCGCAGGGGAAGGCACCGCTGCTCAGCCCGCAGCCCGGTTATATTCTTTTCGCCAGTATTTTGTTTGCAGTTATCAACACTACGAACTTCATGGCGCGTTTCATCCCTGCCATTGTGGGGAGCCTGCTTGTATTTGCCCCCTACCTTTTCAGAGACAAGATCAAACCGCGCCCGGCTCTGATCCTTGCATTTCTCTTTGCTATCGACCCAGGACTTGTGGCATTATCGCGCCAGGCGAGTGGAACGATGCTGGCAGTCACGTTTCTGCTCTTCGCCTGGGGGATGTGGAGGAACCAGCGACTCACCCTGGCGGGAGTCTTCGCCGGTCTTGCCCTCCTCTCCGGTCCTTCTCTCTGGGCAGGCTTGCTCGTCCTCGGGCTCACCTGGCTCTTCCTCCAGGGAATGGAATCAAAACCAGCATCAAGTGAAGCAACAGACCAATCTCTAATCTCTAATCCTCCAGTCTCCGATCCTCCAATTACCAATTATCGCGAAGCATCCCCGTGGGACCAATTACTCCTCTCTATTTATCGGCCTGCCCTCACCTCTCTAATCCTCACCATCCTCTTCGGTGGCACCCTGTTTTTCCTTTCGCCAAATGGCTTAAGCGCCTGGCTTTCTGCGTTACCGGAATATCTCAGAGGTTGGACGGCTCCATCCCCTATGAGCGCCGGACGCGTGCTTCTGGCTTTTTTTGCTTACGAGCCGCTGGGGATTTTCCTTGCTATCCTTTCCCTGATTCGAGGCTATCGCACAAAAAGCCCGCGTATTCTCCGTTTGAGCCTGTGGCTGGGCGTTGCACTTCTTCTTGCGATTTTTTATCGACAGACGAATGAACTGGTCTGGGTGATTCTGCCTCTGCTCACACTAGCCGCCTTGGAACTCTCGCGTGCGTTCCACCTCTTTGCGGAGGAACGGGTTGAAGTTGGCGTGGTTGCCCTCGCGCTGATGATCCTTCTTGTGTACTTCTGGTTTGGCGTGTCAAAGATCGCGTTGGATCCGGTTGCCAGCCTGGCTACCACTACACTGCCGCTCCTGGGCAGGAACATTCAGATGCCCGGTGCGCCGTATATGGTTTTAGTAGGTGTGGCTCTCATTATCATCCTGTGTGTCTCATTCGTCGCTTTTGGCTGGTCCGCGCGCACGGCATGGCTGGGGACAACCTGGGCGTTCGTTATCTGTTTGGGATTTTACAGCCTGGGTGCAGCCTGGGGTGCAAGCGGATTGCGCGCCTCCAATGGTGTCGAGCTCTGGAAATCTGGCCGGGCACCGGCCCAGCCAGACTTGTTGCTCGCCAGCCTAAATGACGCTTCGGAATTCAGCCTCGGTCATGATCAATCCCAGCCTGTGACTGTGATGGGGATCGATTCGCCTGCCCTCGAGTGGATACTGCGAGATCGCAGTGTAGAAATGGTATCTACGCTTGATCCTCAGGTTGCGCCGCCTATTGTCATCACACCCGTTATGGGTGACTTGGGTCTCCCGGCGGCGTATCGCGGGCAGGATTTCATCTGGAGGCAAACACCTCGCTGGCAGGAAATTCAGAACCCTGATTGGATTCGCTGGCTCGTGTTCCGCCAGTTGCCGCAAGAAGATGAAACCATCGTCCTCTGGGTGCGCGACGACCTGTTTCCCGACGCGCGGGAAGCCTCGCAACAACCGTAGTACACCAATCACAATTAAGCATGAACAAGGTGACCTCCCAGATTCCCTCCATTATCGCAATTGATGGGCCCGCCGCCTCCGGCAAATCGACGATCGGTTTGCGGCTTGCCAAAACTCTTGGTTATCTGTTCTTCGATACAGGCGTGATGTACCGCGCCATCACCTGGCTTGCCTTGCAACGTGGCATCGACATCCATGATGAGGCGGCGGTGAGCGCGCTGGCAGAGGAAACACAGATCGACGTCGCGCCTGCCTCCAAGCCTGATGGACGCGCCTGTGACGTTCTCGTGAATGGTCAGGATATCACCTGGGAGGTGCGCAGCCGCAGTGTCGATGCCAATGTTTCCATTGTTGCCGCGTATGGAGGTGTTCGGCGCGCGTTAAGTCAGCAACAAAGACGCGTGGGGCAGCGGGGGAACATTGTGATGGTTGGACGCGACATTGGGACCGTGGTGTTGCCTGAGGCGGACCTGAAAATATATCTGGATGCCACCGCCGAAGAACGCGCCCGGAGACGGTATGACGAGATTATTGCTCGCGGCGGCAAAACGGACTACGATGGGATTCTCAAACGGGTGATCGAGCGCGACCACATCGACTCGACCCGCGACATGGCTCCCCTGAAAGCAGCCGAAGATGCTGTTGTGCTCAACTCCGATCAACTGAACGAGGACCAGGTGTTCGAACGAGTGCTGGCATTGGTCAAATGAGTGGCGTCCTCTGTAGTGTTCCCTTTCGTTTCAGATTTAGCCGACCTTTTCTAAAGACGTTGTTTCGAGGCATCTTTCACGTGTTGGCGCGTGTAAAGGTTATTGGAACAGAAAACATCCCCTATGGTAAAGCGTATGTGGCTGCTATGAATCACGTCTCGATCTTCGACCCGCCGTTTGTAGCCGCCTTCTGGCCCGAAGAACTGGAGATCATTGGCGCCAGCGATGTCTTTGAGAAACCCGGGCAGGGGCAGTTGCTCAGGCTGTATGGCGTGATCCCGGTCTATCGCGGGGAGTATGACCGTTCGCTCTTTACAAAGCTGATTTCTATTCTCAATGCGGGCCGTCCCTTGCTGATTGCTCCGGAAGGAGGGCGTTCCCACGTCACCGCTATGCAGCGCGCCAAGCCCGGCATTGCGTATCTCGTGGAAAAAACAGGCGTCCCTGTTTTGCCCGTGGCATTGATCGGAACGACAGAAGATTTCTGGCAGCGCGCCAGACGCGGGGAAAAGCCTCCGCTTGAAATGCGTGTTGGCAAACCCATTACCCTGCCTCTCATTACAACCAAAGGTTCAGTGAAACACGAGGCGCGACAGCAAAACGCGGATCTGGTGATGTCGTATTTGGCAGGCTTGTTACCTGAGGAATATCGAGGTGTGTATGCTGGATCAGCCATCATCTCCTCCTAAGCCTATTACCGATGTATGGCGACCGGAGCTGGTTTCCCTGCCGAAGCTCACCTTCTCAAGGCGGGTATTCCGAGTATTTCTACGCGGCGTTACAAAATTGCTAACGTTTCTCCTGCTGCGTGCGGAAGTCAGCGGGCTGGAGAATTTCCCCCGGCATGGACCTGCCCTTATTGTCTTCAATCATCTGGGTGACACCGATGCGGTGTTGATGATGGCAACCCTTCCGTTCAAATCCCCGGTGGAAGGGATTGGGAAGATCGAGTTAAACGACCACTGGCTGGTAGGACCAGTCTTTCGCGCCCACGGAATTATCTGGGTGCATCGCGGGCGGCCAGATCGGAGAGCCTTACGTGCCGCGTTAGATGCTTTGGCAGAAGAACGTATGGTCACGCTCGCGCCGGAAGGCAGGCAGTCTGTGATCGGCGGGCTGGAAGAAGGCAACGCAGGAGCCGCGTTTCTGGCGTTAAAATCCGGCGCGCCCATTGTTCCTGTAGCGATGACGGGGACTGAGAATAGCAATATCTACGGTTACTTGAAACAATGGAAACGAGCGCCGGTGACGCTGAGAGTGGGGAAACCATTTTTCTTGCCCGTGCATCCGTCCGGAGATCGTCAGAAAACATTGCAGGAAGGAACGCGCTTGATCATGGAGACATTGGCGAGCCTCCTTCCTGAGTTGTATAGGGGAAAATTCAAGTCCAATCCTGAGAAGTAGGCATGTAATTTAGCGCTATAATGAATCACTATGCAATTCCTGCGCACACTGCTGGACAATCTTGCATACCTGAACCCCATTCCGCTAGCGGGGTGGCTGGTATGGCTGGGTCTGGCAGGTCTGCTCGGGATTGCTCTTTTTAATTGGCGGAAGTATCACGTCGAATGGAGCGGGCGAGCGACCCTCATTTTGGTCGTGCTATTCCTTGCGACGCCATTCGCAGCCTTATTCTTCGGTCTGGAATTTTCAACAGGGTCCACCCTGCCTGTGCCGGGGCTTCCGGAAGAGCCCGCCGGATCTACGATGATGATCTTTTCTGCCATACCGTGGATTCTGGCAGGTGGGTTGTTGGGTCCTTTCGCCGCAGCGGGTTTGGGTATCTTTAGTGGATTATTACGCGGCGTTTGGGATACTCACACCCTCTTCACCGCGCTGGACCTTGGGCTCATGGGGGTAATGTTTGCCGTCGCAAGCCGGCAGCGCTATCGAACATTTATCTATCGTTTACTGAGACAGCCCCTCTTCAGCGCGTTGAGTCTGACATTGCCGCACGCGCTCCTCTTTGTTCTGGGGACTCTCTTCACACTTTCTGCCTCTACCACCGTGACGGAACGACTGGATTATGCATTCAGCAATCTCGGCGTCGTCAGCCTGGCCTTTGCCGGTGAGATGCTGGTCGCCGGGCTGGCTGCTCAGGTCATCGCAATGGTGTTCCGCAATCGCTGGGGCAGTCTTGGTATGCTTCTACCTTCGCCATCTGAGCGCAGCATCGAGACCCGCTTTATCCTTGGTGCGGGCACGATCATTTCGATCCTGCTTCTCACGCTTCTAGTTGGTGACTGGCTTGTAGCGGGCGCCGCGGCACGCAATCTACTAAGAGACCGCCTCAAAAGCTCGGCAGAGCTGGCAGCGCAAAATGTGCCGTTCTTCCTCGAGACCGGTCAGAATCTGGCGCTGCTGATTGCCAGTGATCCTCGTTTGCAGGACGCGAACGCGGATGCCGACCTTGTCTCGATCCTGAATGAGCATAGCCAGGCTGTTCCTTATTTCAGCCAGTTAGTGCTTTATGACACGCAAACGAATACGATGCTGGCTGCTTATCCCGCCGAACCTGAGTTCCAGATCACACGCCCCGAAGAGGAGGGTCTGGTGCTGGCGCGAGAGGGTGTACCAAACCAGGTTTATGCGATTCCGCCTCTCGTGGAGGGGGATGCGGCTGGCGTTTCCTTCCTGGCTGCCGTTCCACAGAGTGAAGAGAGACAATATGTGTTGATCGGTCGCACATACCTGGAAACAAATCCTTATACCCGGCCATTGGTCAATAATCTCAACAGCCTGGCGGAGGTCAATGGTGCAGGCATGTTGATCGCAGATGGAGTGGTGGTCTATCATTCGGAAGGTGCCCAAAACTGGACGGCGTATGAGGGTCAGCAAAGTGACCAGCCTGCCTTCTTCGATGAGACAGCTTCTCTTGGCACGCGTCAATTAGTCTATTATCAGCCAGTCGCCAGTCATCCCTGGGCGATTGTGCTTGCCATCCCTGCCCAGGAAACGCAGCAGCTTGCGATCAATATCGCTCTTCCGATCTCTCTCATGATCATGCTGCTGGGGTTGGTTGCTTTGATCTCTCTGCGTGTGAACTTACGCTCGGTCACGGGGTCGCTGCAAAGCCTGGCGGCAGAAACCAAATATCTTGCCACCGGACAGTTAGACCGTCCCTTGCGCATCGAGGGCGAAGATGAAGTCAGTGAGTTGCGCCGCGCCTTTGAGCAGATGCGTGTCAGCCTGCAGGCGCGTTTACAGGATCTGAATCGTCTGCTCATAGCCAGCCAGGGAGTGGCATCGAGCCTCACGCTGGCAGAAGCATTGCAGCCTGTGCTAGAGGCGGTTGTGGCAAACGGAGCGAGTTCGGCGCGCATTA
>JAICRQ010000310.1 GCA_025966435.1 Anaerolineales bacterium
ATGCGCAACCCGTTCGATATCGCGTTTCACCCGGAGACAGGCGACCTCTTCGCCACCGATAACGGCCGCGATGACCTGGGGATGGAGTCCCCATTTGAGGAATTAAACCACATCGTGCATGGCGGCGATTACGGCTATCCCCATTGCTGGAATGAACAGAATCAACCCGGTTGTGACGACACCATTCCGCCGATCGCATTTTTTGAGTCTCATTCTTCCGCCAACGGTGTGGATATTTACAACGGGGAGACGTTTCCTGCGGAGTATCATGGGAATGCCTTTGTTTCGATTTTTGGCTCCTGGCTCAAAGCAGGCGTACAAACAGGGATTCAGAGGGTTGTCCTATCGCCCCAGGACGGGACCTACAACGCCGAAGCTAGCTGGTTTGTTCGTTTTCCAGCGGGCGTCATGCCATTGCCCTTGCTCTTTGGTCCGGATGAGGCACTATACGTGGGAGACTACGTCAACGATGCGATCTACCGTATCAGTTATGGTCTGCCGGAGGGGAACTAGTCTTCAGAGGGCGGAACAGCCATCCGTTGGACTTCCATATCTGCCCCCAGTCGCTCGAAAATCTCGCGTGCCTCTTGCCACATTTTTTCGGCTTGTTCCTGGTTGCCGCTTCGAAACGAGGATTTCGACCATTCTCGTAGCGTCCGAGCGCGCTCCATTTCAATTTCTGCGTCGGCAAAGATCTTCACGCTTTTTGCAAAACAGGTCTCCATATCATATTCTATGAATTTGTGAGTTTCCCGATCTTTTAAGCGGATTGGATTGCCCAGTTTTTCGGAGATCATCCCCAGAGTTCTCCACGCCAACCCAATATACTCCGGGGTATTATCTTCCTCGCCCAATACTAAAGCCTGTTTCGCAGAATACAATGCCTTCTTATAGCGACCGAGGCCCAGCAATGCTTCAGCGTGGTAGTTGAATGTAATGGGCAAACACCAGGATCCGTTAATTCCTGCGAGTTGAATGGCCTGCCTTAGGTCCGCTTCACCAGCTCCGTAATTTCCTAGTGCCACCTGTTCGCTGCCGCGATTGGTGAGAAAGACGATCTCACCATCACGATAACCGATTTCCCGAGCGATCTCAAGCGCGCTGTGATATCGTTGGAATGCCGTCTCATAATCTCCTCGTGCGTCGGCGATCACACCTAGATTGCTCAACAGGTCCATGCCTTGCTGCCTATTATTCAGTTTCTGGAAGATACGCAATGCGCTTCCCCAGTAATTCTGTGCTTGCGCATATTGTCCCAACACATAATGGGCCGCGCCCAATAGGTTGAGGCTTCGCGCCATCTCATTTGGATTATCTAATTCTGTCGTGATTTTTAACGCTTGTTCCCCCAGCGAGAGAGCCGCACGCGGCTCCCCTAGCCGATAGCGTATGGATCCTTCAGTCCATATGGCTTTGGCAAGCTCCATGCGAGCGTTCGCGCTTTCTGCCAGCGACTCTGCTTGAATTGCACTTTCAAGGGCGGTATTATGGTGGCCGCGATAACTTAACGAAGTCGCCAATCCCTGGAGTGCTCGTGACTGGGCAACTTCATCTCCGTGCCCCTGAGCAAGACGGAGCATTTCTTTATACGCGTCTACGGCATCTGTGTAACGTGCCTGCCAGTTCAGCACTTCTCCAAGATGCGAATGGACGTCCAGTTGCAAAGGAATTAAATCATGATTGACAGAAGGAGCTAAGAATTCCAATGCCTTTTGGTAATAATGGATCGCCGCGTTGGGCTCATAAGTAGATTGTGCCTGTCTGCCAGCACGGGCATACCATTCAGCAGCTCGCAGCAGTTCTCCGGCATGTTCATAATGCTCGCCTACGCGTCCAGCGTATTGGGTCACGCGTTCCCCCCAGATCTCGATCAGTCCTTCCGCCGCTTGCAGGTGATACGCGCGCCTCAGCCGAAGTAATACGCTTTCGTAGGTGACATCATGCAGGATCGCGCTCTTAAAGATAAATTCAGGAAGTTGTGATGTCTTGCGATCGCCGTATTCAAAAATGAACTCTTTTGCACGCAGAGGTCTCAAGCGATCATTGATGGGGATTTCCATGCCCATTCCAGATTTTTCTGGGTTTTTCATCCGTTCGACAACGTTGGTCCAGAAAATACGCCCTACCACTGAGGCTTGCTGCAGTGTCTCTCGGATGTTTGGATTCAGACTATCTAATCTGACTTGCAGCAAGCCTGTGAGCGTCGCCGGAACACGCAGATCCGAGAGCTGTTCCATGTCCACTTCCCATTGCTCTTCGCCTCGAATAACGACACCCTTGTCGATCAGCACCTTGATCAATTCCTCAACGTAGAAGGGACTGCCCTCTGCTTTTTCCACAATTAGATCGGTTAGAGCAGGGGGAATCTCGGGCACCTTTTGCAAGATTTCCTCCACCAACCGACGGGAACTTTCTTTCGATAAGGGGAGCAGATTAATGCGTAGAGAGTGGACCGGGGCCGTGCCCCACTCCGGTCGGGATTCAAAAAGAGTTGACCTTGTTAAACCGATAAGGAGCAGAGGCAGGTCTGGTTTCCTGTTCATCAAGTGCTCGAAAAAGTCAAGGGAACCTTGATCCGCCCAGTGGATATCTTCCAGAAATATGATTGCTATTTGTTCGCGGGTGATCTCAATCAGGAACTGCTCCGCATAATGAAACGCCCGGTCGCGGATTTGCTGGGCATCTCCGAGAATGCCTTGTAAATGTGGGCTGGTCGTGTAATCCAACCCAATTAAATGCCCGATGAAATGAGAATATAAACTGGCGTTCTCCTCACTCCCAATGTAGCTTAAGATCCCGCCTTCCAGTTTCTGGCGCGCTACCGCCGCGCTGTCATGATCCTGAATCCCAAAGCTGGAGGAAAAAATGTCACGGAGAAGAGCATATGGAATCTGCGTCATCTCCTGTGTAGCTCTGCCCTTGAACAAGTGCATGGATTGGTTCTGCAGATCCAGCCATTTTGTGAATTCATACAACAAGCGTGATTTACCTGTCCCTGCTTCCGCTACGATGTTGATCAAGTGCATCTTACGTTTAGCAATAATCGCTTGAAAGGCAGATCGTAATTGTTCCAGTTCTTCTTCACGCCCAATTGTGCGTGTTTCGATTCCCTCAACACCGCGAGTGGGAACGCGGAATGCCCGAGGCCGGATACTGTTTACCGTATAGACCTGGATGGGTTCACTTTTACCCTTCACCCAAATTGGCTCCAGGACGGCCACATCAAAAATACCTCGCACGTGCTGGTAGGTGTCGTAAGAGATTAGGATCCCCCCCGGGGGTGCCGCCTGCTCCAGGCGATTGGCGACATTTACGGTATTCCCAATTGCAGTATACTCCCCGATCGTGCCAACCGTGCCTAGTAAAGCAGGACCCGTATTGACCCCAATCCTTAATTGAAGATTTTGGCTGAGCGATTGTTGAGGAAACAGGGAATCCTTGAATTCCCATTTCCATTCCTGCACTTCTGTTTGGATTCTTAATGCCGCACGAACGGCACGCTCGGGGTCATCTTCACGGGCAGTGGGTGTCCCAAACAGTGCCATGACAGCATCGCCAATGTGCTTGTCAATACGCCCGCCATGATCCTGAATGGCTTTGTCCACCCGTGACCAGAGGGAATTGATTACGCTGCTGACAATTTCGTGATCGAGTGTCTCCGCCATTGCCGTAAAGCCTGAGACATCCGCGAATAATACGGTGATCAGCTTGCGTTCCTGGGGCTCGTGCGAGGCATGTATTCTCTCATCTAAGAGAACCAGCTTTTCACGGATCGCAGTTTGGGCTAGATCGACGGTTTGATCTCCCAGAGTCGGTCGTTGTGCTTCGAGTACGTCAATCGCCTGTTGGAGGGTTTCGCGTTCTGTTGCAGAACTTTTCTTATCTTCGAGATTCATTAAGGTCCATTAATTATGAATTCGCAATGTTTCCGTGTAACTTTACGGATGTACAACGGTCTTGTAGGTAAAGCGGGGTTCCTTCTCTTCCCAGCCACATTGCGTTCCATTGTAGCCAACCATTTTTATCACAAAGCCGATTGGTGGCAGATTGCAGATTAAGATGAATTGGAGGCGTATTGTAAGAGGTTGTGCAGTGCTATTGGTGAAGTTCTTAGATTAGCTTAAGGTCAATGAGAGGTATAAAATGAAAAAGAAGGTTTATTCGTTACTATCTGTTTTCTTAATTGTTATGGCCATGGTCGCGCCTGTCTCTGCCGGAGGGGCGGTCAAGTTATCGGGAGTTTCGTTCCGGTTGGGTTCGCTGATCGCAGACGGCACGTTGACCGGATTGGGGAGTACGGATGTGTCGGTCGTCATCGAAGCGAGCGGCATTCCTGCGATCACTTGTGTCAATCTTGGCGGGAATCAAGTTCCGGGACAGAGTTATCCTAGGGTATCTGCCAGTGGCACCCAGGTCCTGGATGGAGATAGCTCCGTCCGGAAAAATGGCAAGAGTCCCTTTGGCGTTGAGACGGTTGACCCAGAAACCATCCCCTGGGATGAAGCGGGCTGCCCCAACGCAAACTGGACCGGACACATTGACTTCATCTTCTGGACGGATGCCTCGATCAGTGTTTACAATGCGTCCACACAGGCGTTGCTGCTCAAAAAGGAGTATGTCTGTACGACAACTCTTACAAGTGTGAGCTGC
>JAICRQ010000619.1 GCA_025966435.1 Anaerolineales bacterium
ACCACCATGCAGCCGCGCACGGGCGCGTAATCTGCCAGGTCCGCTTTGATTACGAGCTGGTTATACCATTCTGCAAAGTCTTCTGCTCTTGTTGGTAATTTTTCTTCAGCCATTGTTAACTCCAGAGAGTAAATAACTAGATATTAGAGATTCGTGGAGTGGGAGTAGGAGTAGGACTATTCTCTAGTCTCTACTAACTTCACAGCAGTGTGCACATCCTTCGCAAATTTCAGGATCTCACGTTGATGCGCGGACACGTAGGCATCCAGCCCGGTGAAGAACTGATCGAAGACAGACTGCCAGCCATCCCCGATCAGTACGAGCGGCCTCCGGTGCAGGGATTCCACGACCATCAAGTTCCACATCAAAGAGATTTCGGTCAGCGTGCCGGTGCCGCCGGGGAGCGCAAGCGCCGCGTCGGATTCATGGATGAGCGTGTGCAGCCGCTCCTCGAGCGTTTTCTTGCGGATCTCTTCCATCACCCAGCTATTGGCTTTGACCTTGCGCCAGGTTTCGATGTCTTCGCATGTCACGCCGATCACGTGCCCGCCCGCTTCCTTCGCGCCACGTGAGACAGCTTCCATCGTGCCGATGTAGCCGCCGGTTAGCACGGTGTGTCCGCGTTCCGCGAGCAGCCTTCCAAGCTCGATGGCTTCGTTATAGGCTGTATCGCCTTCTTTGGGTTGTGATCCGCCGAATACACTAATTCTCATTCTTGATCCCATTCTCGTGTTTTGTTGACTTCGATTTTATCCAAAATAGCTCTTTCCAAATCAATTCCCGTGACCGATGCCAATTGTAATAAATACAATGCCACGTCTGCCAGTTCGCCCGCAAGCTCTCCTGTATCTTTGGCGTGCTCGCGAAACTGAAAGTGTTCCAAAATTTCAGCCGCTTCGACTGAAAGCGAGATTGCCAGGTTACGAGGCGTCTGTGGGCGTTTACTGTTTTCCGCGTACCAGCCTTTCGATCGGACCATATCGTTCATTCTGTCGGTCAGGTCTTGAATATCCATATCATCAGCAGCTTTCGGGGTGAGGTCAAATAAAAAACGACTCGCCAGAGTCTGGGAGCCGTTCGGAGCGTGATGAACTGAACCTTATCCAGACCAGGAAGGTTTACACACGAACGGGGACGGCAATGGGTTCAACATCATAAGGGCATTATACACGATTTTCTCTGCTACAATATTTGCATGGAGCACAATTATTCTCAACAACTTGAAACGTCTTTGGATGAGACGCAGCTGGCTTTGATTCGCCTAGTTCAGGATGAAGCAACCCAGCAAGATTTGCCTCTATATATCGTTGGCGGTGCGGTGCGGGACCTCATCCTGGGTCGCCCTTTAAATGACTTCGATCTCACTGTGGAAGGGGACGCGATCTCGCTGGCGCGTGCGCTCGCGCGCAAGCACGGCGGCGACGTAACGGTGCATGCCAAATTCGGTACTGCAAAATGGTTTCTGCCCAGGAACCTGACCTCTGACACGAACCCCCACGACACACTTGATTTGATCTCCGCCCGCTCTGAAACCTATAGGCAGCCTGGCGCGCTGCCTACGGTTGCCTCTGGCACCATCGAGGATGATTTGCGCCGCCGCGACTTCACGCTCAATGCGATGGCGATCCGCCTGGATGGCGCTCACTTTGGCGAACTTCGGGATTATCTGCATGGCAGGGACGATCTGCAAAATGGCT
>JAICRQ010000424.1 GCA_025966435.1 Anaerolineales bacterium
GAACCGTTCGTCGTGGGTGAAACAGGTGGAGAGAAGCTCGTCCATGTCGGCAACGTCTGCTGCTGTAGAATGCCCTAGCTCCACGAAAATGCGGTTATGCAGGTTATCCAGCAATTCGGGCCATGTGACATAGGGAAGCGGGAAATCGGGAGGGAGAATCCCCTCAGCAACGCTATCCTGCCTGAACTTGACGGCTTGCTCTTCTACTTCAGCAACCATGCTTTCCACAATCGAAAGGTCATCGACCAGAATCAAGACTTTTTGCGGGAGGTAGTCCAGCAGGCTGGCAGGCTGTGGATGCAAGAGCGGGATGTGGAACTCGGAAAGCTCAGAGTCCGATATTGGATCATCGGTCCTCGGTTCCTCTTTCGATTTTCGAGTATCGATTTCCAAAGGACGGGCAATAAATTCACGCGCGGGAGTGATCAGGATCGATTCCAGGTTTTCAACGGTACGCTGTGAAGCGGGATCGAATCGCCGGACCGTTTCGATTTCGTCACCGAAGAAATCCAGGCGGACAGGCAATTTTTCGGCGGGAGTCCATACGTCCATGATGCCGCCGCGGCGAGAGAATTGCCCCGGCTCGAGAACCGTGTTAACGCGCTGGTAGCCGGTCTCCACCCAGGAGCGCGCAAGGACGTCTGGTTGGATACTCTGCCCGACAGTGAGCTTCCTGCAAGACTTCAAAAAGTCACGGCGCGGCATCGTACGCGTCATCAGGGAGCGCGCCGAAGTCACGAAGATCGGAGGCACATCCGGCTTTTGCGTAAATGGCAGATGATAGGAAGCCAATGCCATGAGAGTCTGGAGGCGCTCGCGTCGCGTGGTGACGCCCCAGGCAGCCTGCTCATAGAACAAGGGATTCGGTTCCGCAAAGTGATAACGGGGTGATTTGACCCAGAAGCTCAGCTCATCGAATAACGAGAGCGCGTGATCCGAGCGGTCGGTGATAAACAGAACAGGCCGATCCAAATCCTGATGCAAGGCTGCAAGGAGTGGCAGGCGCGCGGCGCGCGGCAACCCCAGGCCTGGCAGCTGCTTGCCGTCGGTCTGAAGTTGTTTCAGCAATTGCTGGTACTGTGAAAGTTCGCGTATTTTATCGAGAATTATTTCCATATAGTTTGCAACGGTCACTCTGGTGATTGTCCCGGGCAAAGATGAGCCTTACCTTACAATTCCATCGCACCGTTATATTTGTTCATCGCCGAATTCAAACCATTTTTTACAAACTCGAGCGCAGCATCGGCAGCGCGGTCTACAATTTCAGACACAGTTTTCATCTCCTCGCGCGAGAAATTCTGAAGCACATACGCAGAGGGATTCATTTTTCCGGGCGGACGCCCAATGCCAAGTCTCAGACGCGGGAAGTCCTTTGTGCCAAGTTGAGTGATCGTCGAAGCCATGCCTCCCTGCCCGCCCGGACCTCCCTTGGGACGGATGCGAATGGTGCCAAAGGGAATATCCAGGTCATCGTGCGCGATCAGCATGTTTTCCACAGGTATCTTATAAAAGTTAAGCAGCCCCTGCGCGGATTGACCCGACAAATTCATATACGTCTGTGGTTTGGCGAGGATCAGCTTCCGGTCTTCGTAGGTGGCAGTGGTCACAATGGCTTTCGACTGTACCTTCATCCCGCGCGCGTTCAAGCGCACAATGATCCGGTCAATGACCATAAAACCAAAGTTGTGCCGTGTATCTCTGTATTCGCGGCCCGGGTTGCCGAGACCGATAAGAAGGTAAGTGGTTTCAGGTGTCATGAATGAAGTTTCAGGTCTCAGGTTCAATAACGACGCACACGGATAATCAATCCGGCAAGAGCAAACAACCCGAGAATCACGAGGGCACCGCGTCCCAAGCTGGCATAGATTTGATTTCGCCCAAGAGATACAGGGTTCGGCGGAAGTGCCGTCGGGGTGGGACGCGGCAGGTGCGTGGGCGTAGGTGAGGCCGCCAGTAGGAACGGCGTCGGGATAAGAGCCGTTTCCGGCTCGGGCGTAGCAGTTGGCTCCGGTGTTACCGTTGGCTGCACGTCATTTCCGATCTTGATAGGAACCGTCACTTCCTGGAATGTGCCATCCTCAAAATTTACGCGTAATCGGAGCACATAATCGCCGTCTGTGATGGTTGTAGTGTCCCACACAGCGAGTGTGGAATCCGTCAGCGGTTGGGAAAAGCTCTGGATGTTGAACCAGGTTCCGGTCGGGTCGGAGGCATAGGCAAAATCCAACTGGGCAGAAAGATAGCTGGGAAACTCCACATTGCCGGTGATTGTGACCTGTCCACGCAGAAGTGTATCGGGCGCGGGGGAAGTAATCGCAACAGGAGGTGTATCCTGCGCCGCCATGGAAAGCAAAACGAGCAGAAGAGAAAGCCGTCGCATCATCAACCGAACGGATAAGTTTAACATGAACTGGGAGGGAGGTCAAATTCAGCGGTGGTATATGGCATCAGTGCAATTGCTGGCAAGGTTTTTTCTCACACTGACGGGAAAATTGAAGTATGGTAAACTGTGGCAGAACTTTAGCACGCAGGAGAACCCGATGACCAGAAATCGCGCTGACATGATGGTGGAGCGCCTGCGCAACATGCAAGCCGCCGCGCCCGATATCGAAGCCTCTGCCGTTGTTTCCGTGGATGGTTTGATTATGGCGTCTGCTTTGCAGCAGGGTGTGGAGGAAGACCGCGTCTCAGCCATGTCTGCGGCAATGCTCAGCTTGGGAGAGCGGATTTCCAATGAGCTCGGGCGAGCAGGCCTGGAGCAGGTGTATATCAAGGGCGATAGAGGTTCAATCGTGCTGACGTCCATTGGCGATGAAGCCGTGCTGACAGCCATGGCGCGGCAGGATGCAAAACTGGGTATGATTTTTCTCGAGATGCGGCGTGCCGCTGAGGATCTCGTAAAACTGGTAGGATGAAAACGCAGATTTATCAGCACCTCACAAAAAGTTGGTTCCCCGATGGGGAGGGCTTCATCGCCCTCCCCATCTCTTTTGTCTACCTCACAGTGTAAGTTTTCTCTCATCTTTTCCCCTCTCCTATTGTGAGAGGGGTTATGTATTGGAAAGGTAACCTATGGCGACAAAATATTTATTTTACACAGGCGGTGTAGTGTCCTCTGTGGGCAAGGGAGTCACTGCGGCAGCAACCGGACTCTTATTGAAGGAGCGCGGCTTCAAGGTGACTGTGCAGAAACTGGATCCCTACATCAACGTGGACCCGGGCACAATGAGCCCATACCAGCACGGAGAGGTGTACGTCCTCGACGACGGCGCGGAGACCGACCTCGACCTCGGGCACTATGAGCGCTTCATCGACATCCGCCTGAGCCGATCCAGCAACTTCACCAGCGGGCAGGTGTACGCGGAGATCATTAGCAAGGAGCGTCGCGGTGATTTTCTCGGCGGCACCATACAGGTCATTCCGCATATCACAAACGAGATCAAGCGCCGTGTGGCAGGCATCGCTAGAGAAACCAAAGCAGATGTGGTGATCGTAGAGGTAGGCGGCACGGTCGGTGACATCGAGTCACAACCGTTCCTCGAGGCGCTTAGGCAGCTGCGCAATGAAGTGGGGCGCGAGAACGTCTTTTTCATCCACGTGACATGGCTACCGTATATCGGCGCGACCGGCGAGATCAAGACCAAGCCCACCCAGCATTCGGTCGCGGCGTTGCGCTCAATCGGTATTTCGCCGAACATGATCATCGCCCGCTCCGATTACCCGGTGGA
>JAICRQ010000019.1 GCA_025966435.1 Anaerolineales bacterium
TGAAGCAATTGAATGAAGAGTATTTTGCCCGGGCTGAAGGGCTTGTGTTGGAAATGGTCAAAGCCGCAATACTGGCACATCAATCGACGCGGACTCCGGTTCCTTCCGGTAGTCCGTAGGTCATACAGCGCATGTCTGATTATTTGCTTACACAGATCATTAATTACGGTGCGCCATTATTCGGGTTGATTCTGTTTCTTGCCGCACTAGGACTGCCTCTGCCGGCATCCATTCTGTTGGTTGCCGCAGGGGCGTTCTCACAACAGGGGATTCTCAATGGGTTCGCCCTCGCGACCTTTGGGTTGGTTGGCGTAGTCGCCGGGGATGCCATCGGCTTTGGAATGGGATTTTATGCAAGGAAATGGGTCTCGGATCGGATAGAGGTATCACCAACGTGGAAAAATGCAAGAGATACGTTCAAAGCCCGTGCCGGCATGGCTGTTTTCCTCACCCGATTTTTGCTTACCGCTCTAGCTGTCCCCACGAATTGGATCGCCGGGGGAAGCGGCATCCCCTTTCGGCGCTTCCTGATCTACGACACGCTGGGAGAACTCACCTGGATCCTCTTGTACGGTGGCTTAGGGTATCTATTCGGCAGCCAGTGGGAACTGGTCGGCGAGTTCATCAAGAATTTCGGCGGACTGATCATGGGTTTGTTCATTGTGGGTGCCGGTGTCTGGTTGTGGAACAAACGGCTGAAGAATATCGAGAATGCGAAACACAAGGTCCCGGAGACATGAAGAAGACGGAAATCTTTTTAGAGCCGGCTGTATAGGCTTAAATAGAAAATCTGCGCTGAGCGAAACAACGCAGACTTCTATATGTTACCCCTTGCTACGATGATGTTCCCCTGGCTCTAACCATTTTAGTCTTATTTCGATAGCCTCCCAGTGATAAATTTCCTCTCGCCTCAATGACATATTGCACGATCTTCGGTAAAACGTTTTGTAGCCTGACGGAAACGTTTCTGGAGCGTTCCTCGCCCTACCATTTAACCGATGTTAACAACTCTGAAATTTAATGTATAATTAACTTAATCCGAACGATTGGATGCGACAATTTCTGCCGCCTGGGCGGCTTGGCTGGTATAAACTCTGGCTTGTTATTCGAGCACGAACCTCCCCCGGTTTTGGGAGTTACCTTTTGAAGTCAATTTACGATCAAATTGGATAATTACCGGACTTCCCTCCTGCAACTCTTGTGTCAAACGTGACGCTCAGATCTCATAACGGGATCTGACCTGCCTGCATACAGGCATTTCGCGGGGCTTGGGACTTGCTCAACCTACCAGAATCCTAGTATCCCACTAATGTGGGATCTTCGACAGCCGAGGCCGCTTCGGACGGTCCTCGGCTGTGTGCTTTTAAACACATCATGAAGAAGATTACTGCATTACAAGTACAGAAGAGAAATCCAAACCGGGTGAACGTTCACCTGGATGGCGAATTCGCCTTCGGGCTGGCACGCATCGTCGCCGCCTGGTTGCGGGTGGGTCAGGAGCTTAGTGAAGAGAAAATCGAGCAGCTCCAGGCAGAGGACGCTCGTGAACGGGCATTTCAACAGGCAATGCTGTTTCTGAGCTATCGCGCCCGTTCCGAATCCGAGATTCGGCAGAATCTGCGCAAGCATGAGATTCCCGAGCCGGTCATCGAACAGACGCTTGATCGCCTGCGCCAGGACGGGCTCGCCAACGACGACCAGTTTGCGCGTGCCTGGGTGGAGAACCGTAGCACCTTCCGCCCGCGCAGCCGCCGGTTGATGGCGATGGAGCTTCGTCAAAAGGGGCTGAATGACGAGGCAGTCTCCTCTGCCATTGCAGATGTGGATGATGACGCGCTTGCCTACGAAGCCGCCCAAAAAAAAGTCGCCAGATACAAAGATCTGGAATGGAACGAATTTCGTAAAAAACTAAGTGATTTCCTTGCCCGCCGGGGATTTTCGTACTCTGTGGTTGCGCCAGTTGTGACCCGCATCTGGAACGAGGTGCGCAACGATGAACAACATTATGAAGAAGAGGACTCGACATGACCCTAATCGATTTGATTATTTACGTCGTTTTTCTAGGGGTGGGTGCTGCTCTTGGTTATTTCCTTCACCGTTACCAGGCAGATATCGCCCGTAAGAACCAGCAGGAGAAAGCTGACAATATTCTAAAAGGCGCCAGCGAGCAGGCGCGTTTGATCGAAAGCCAGGCACGTGAGAACGCTGTCAAGATCGTACAGGCAGCCGAAGCAGAGATTAAAGAACGCCGCATCGAACTTAACAAGGAAACGGAACGTCTCGACAAGCGGCGCGCCGAGCTGGACAACCGAGTCGACCGGCTCGAACAGCGTGAGCAAACGCTCAATAAGCGCCAGTCCCAGATCGACCGGCGTGGCAATGAGATCGATAAACTACATGAAGAGCAGGTCAAGAAGCTGGAATTCATCGCCCAGATGACGCCGGAAGACGCCCGGAAGGAGCTCTTTGCAGCCGTCGAGAAAGAAGCCCGCGGGGACATGGCTCGCATCATTCGCCAGATCGAGGCCGAGGCGCGTGAACAGGGCGAAAAGCGCGCCCGCAAGCTGATCGCGGATGCCATCCAGCGGGTTGCCTCCGAGCATGTGGCGGAGGTCACGCGTGCGGTGGTCACCCTCCCCAATGAAGAGATGAAGGGACGCATCGTCGGGCGCAACGGACGCAACATCAAAGCCTTCGAGCAGGCTGCCGGCGTGGACGTCATCGTGGACGACACTCCAGACTCAGTCACGGTCTCTTGCTTTGATTCCGTCCGGCGTGAGATTGGCCGTCGCGCCTTATCAAAATTGATTCTGGATGGCAGGATTCATCCGGCGCACATCGAGAAAATCGTCGAGGACGAGACCCGGGCTGTGGAAAAGATCATTAATGAAGCTGGCGAGCAGGCTGCCTTCGATGCCAACATCACTGGTTTACATCCTGAGGTTCTGCGCATGATGGGCCGCCTGAAATTCAGAACCTCTTATGGACAGAACCAGCTTGCCCATGCTGTGGAGGTATCCAAGCTGGCGGGCATTCTGGCAGCAGAGATCGGCGCCAATGTGGAGCTCGCCAAACAAGGTGGGTTCCTGCACGATATTGGTAAAGCCATGGACCACAACCAGGAAGGGACTCATGCGAAATTGGGTGCGGAGTATTGCCGCCGTTATGGCGTGAACTCTGTGGTCGTCAACGCAATTGAGTCGCACCACCATGAAGTGGACCAGCTTACGGTGGAGGCAGTCATCGCCGAGGCGGCAGACGCCATCTCCGGCGCGCGTCCCGGTGCCCGCCGCGAAGACCTTGAAGCGTACATCAAGCGCATTCGTTCCCTCGAAGAGATGTCCATGTCCTTTGAGGGCGTCCAACAGGCATTTGCCATCCAGGCAGGGCGCGAGGTGCGTATCATCGTCAAGCCTGATGCGATCGACGATCTCGCCTCAGCGCGACTTGCACGCGACGTCGCCAAGAAAATCGAAGAGACGATGCAATATCCCGGTCAGATCCGGGTAACGGTCATTCGCGAGACGAGATCCACAGAAATCGCTAAATAATTCCTTACAAGGATGTTGCGGGTGAAATCCCCCATTTCACAGGATGCTACAATATCGGGAATGAACATGTCATCCCGCTCGGCTCTGGTGAAATGGGGGATTATTCTCTTACTGACAGTGCCCCATATTTTTATGACTCATGTCCTGGGTGACCGGTATCAGGGCGCGGTCAGCATCTTGCCGGTCGCAGCTGCCGGATGGTTCTTTGGAGGCGTTGCCGGAATCCTGGCAGGTGTCGTTTTGCTGACCCACTATGTCTTAACCCTGAACAATGGGAGTGTCCCTTCGTCTGTGTTTCTGGATAACAATATTATTTTCGGAGGGCTGATCGTGATTTTGATCGGGGGAATTTCAGGCTGGTTAAGAGATCTATATGAAAAACAATTGGCTCGCGATCGCGAGCTAACCAAACGCCTTCAGGAAGCAAATGCTCTTTCAAAGATTACGACAGCGCTCAGCGAAGCCGAGCGGATCGGTCTTTCCAATATTCTACAGTTGATCGTTGACTCAGCCAGGGAAATCATTCCAGGCGCAGAAAAGGCAGTTATCCACCTTCTCGATGAGGAAAATGAGTTACTGATTCCCGAAGCCGTGACCGGACTTCAAAACACGAATTACAAAGAAGTGAAAATGCACCTGGGCGAGGGAGTCGCCGGGCAGGTCATCTCGAGCGGGGAGACCATCAACATTGCAGACGTCATTACCGACCCAAGATTTCTGAGACCCGAGGACCCTCCGAAATTCCGCTCGCTGATGGTGGCGCCTGTCTCCAGCGGCAGACAAAAACTTGGGACGATTAGCGTCCAGAGTCACGCCACCCATGCCTTCAATCAAAACGAGAGAAACCTGCTGAAGGCGCTTGGGACCCAGGCGGCGATCGCCATCGAAAATGCCCACTTGCTGGAAAGCACACAACAAGCATTGCGCGAGACCGATGCCCTCTACCGCATCAGCCAGGGACTGGTCTCACTCAACGCGGAAGGGCTACTGGAGGATGCTGTCAATTTGCTGCAAACGAATTTTGGCTATTATCACGTCCAGGTTTTTATCGTCGATTCTCAGACAGGTGATTTTATTCTGCAAGCCGGGAGCGGCGAGATTGGCAAGGCACTCAAAAAACAAATTTATTCTTTACGCGCCGGTTCGGGAATTGTGGGACACACGGCGGAGACTCTCAAACCTTTCTTTACCAACGACGTAGATCAAGTGGTATTCTTCATCCGCAATCCACTCTTGCCTGAAACAAAATCTGAAATGACCGTGCCTGTGAGAATTGGCAATCAACTTCTAGGCATTTTGGATATTCAACAAGCGCCACCGAAGCTATTTACCGCACGCGACCTGCAACTGGTCAGCGCCATGGCAGACCAACTGGCGGTGGCACTGCAAAAGGCAGATCTTTATGAAAACCTGCAGAAATCCCTGCAGCAGGAACAAACAGTCCGTTCGCAGTTGATCCAGAGTGAACGGCTGGCGCTCGTAGGGCGCCTGCTTGCTTCGGTCTCGCATGAACTGAACAACCCTCTGCAAGCCATCCAAAATGCGCTCTTCCTCTTGAAAGAGGAAAAAAATCTTTCCAGCCAGGGGGGGCAGGATCTGGACATTATTCTCTCCGAAACGGAGCGCATGGCAGCGCTGATCGAACGTCTTCGCTCCGCTTATCGTCCCCTACGCGTGACCGATTTCCAGCCGGTCCATCTCAACAATCTGATCGAAGATGTATATGCCTTGATCGGCACGCATATGCGCCATAAGGATATTGCGTTTGAGTTTATCCCGGATCCAAATCTGGCGCCTGCTTCTGGGATTTCAGATCAGTTACGACAGGTCGTAATGAATCTGTTTCTCAACGCGGTAGAGATTATGAAACCGGGAGGGCATCTCACGGTGGAAACGCATAATCTCAAGGGGCAAAACGAGGTGTTCTTTTCCGTCCGAGATTCGGGTCCCGGGATTGACACTGAGATGCTGCCCAAAATTTTTGATGCCTTCATCACCAGTAAACACACCGGTACAGGCCTGGGGCTGACGATTACGCATGATATCCTGGAACAACATCACGGGCGAATCGAGGCCGCGAATCATCCCAACGGCGGAGCCATCTTCTACATTTGGCTGCCCGTCTACCAACAGGAGCCAGTTTGACTTCAGGTGGACGTGTCCTGATTATTGATGATGAGGCGACCCTGCGCCAGACTTTGGCGCGCATCCTCCAGCGCGCCGGTTTTGAAGCCACAACAGTCTCTACCGGTGGAGAAGGTCTGAGGATCGTTGGCGAACAGGTTTTCGATCTGGTCTACCTTGACATCCGTATGCCCGATATGAATGGATTGGACGTGCTCAAAACCATTCACGCCCAATTCCCGGAACTGCCTGTGATCCTGTTTACGGCGCAGCCGGATTTACACTCCGCGGTCGAAGCACTGCGACGCGGTGCAATCGATTATCTAATGAAGCCTCTCAAGCCCCAGATGATCATCGACCGTACCCGTGCTGTTCTTGTCGACCAAAAGAAAAAGATTCGTAAACGGGAAATCATCCGTCAGATCGAAGAGTTGCAGGCAGAGCTCGATGCGCTCGACAAGGCGGAAACGCCAGCGACCGACTCCTCTCCCACGCAAACCGCCTCCGATCGCTTTCTCAAACGCGGCATCCTCACATTGGATTTACACGCGCGGCGTATCATCATTCAGGACCGTATCCTAAATCTGGCGCCAACATCCTTTGATTACCTGCTCGTTCTGGCGCGCCATTCGCCAAATGTTGTCGATTACCAGACGCTTGTTGCAGAGGCGCAGGGCTACCAAACGGATACGCGCGACGCGCAGGAATTGACAAAGTGGCACATCCACAACATACGCCAGGCTCTGGAAAATGATGCAGGTAACTCTATCCAGGTCGTCAATATCCGCGGCAGCGGGTACCGCCTCGTAACAAACTGATATAGAACCAGCCTCTCACCCCTGCTCATCGGCAAGGTGTTTTGTTCTACCAACTTTTCCCAACTTTTCCATCCAGACTCTATCTGCCAACCCCGCGTAAACAGGCAAAATAGGAGCATGAAAACCTCCGCCTTGCCTGCTGTTAAGATTCTCGTTGTTGACGACCATCCCAACACGGCCGCGACCCTGGCGCGCGCCTTATCCGTGTTGGGTCCCAGAGTGGATATTTCCTCAGCGACCAGTGGTCCTCAGGCGCTCCAATCCGTAAATAATGGCGCGGTCGATATTCTGATCACAGACATGGTCATGCCTGAAATGACCGGTCTGGAGCTGATCGAACGACTGCAAAGTCATCCGGCGGGGGGACCCACATTCTCGTTTTTGGTTACGGCGTATGAGGTCCCTGGGTTAAAGGTCAGCGCCCGGCGGTTGAAGGTCAAAGACGTCATCCTCAAACCAGTACACCCCGAACGGATTTGCCAGATCATCTCTAAGGCAATCGAGGAAATGGACCATGCCCGGCCGGTGGTAGAAACTCCGCAAAGCCAACCATTCACGATCCTCATCGCCGATGACCAGCCCGACAATTTAAGACTTTTGTCTCGTTATCTGGAACGCGAGGGATACAACTATATCGAGGCAATGGACGGGTTGGAGACTCTTGAACAGGTCCGTAACCACTTGCCCGATCTTGTGCTGCTCGACATCAACATGCCGTTTAAGGACGGCTTTGCCGTGCTCGAAGAAATTCGTGCAGACCCTGCAACGGAGCATATTCCAGTCATTATTCTTACGGCTGCACGGCTGGACCCAAGGGAGGTTCAAGCTGGGCTGAATATGGGCGCAGATGATTACGTGACCAAGCCGTTCGATAAAAATGAGTTATTCGCACGCATCCGTACCAAACTCCGGGTAAAACAAGCGGAAGACGCCATCCGCAGACGTAACCGCGAATTGAATTTACTGCCTGAGATCGGCAAGGAACTCAGCGCCAGGCTCAACCTGGATGAGTTATCTGACTTGGTGCTACGGCGGACGGTTGAAACCTTGGGCGCCATAGTGGGGCACATTATCCTGTTAAATACGGCAAGCCCATTCCACAAGGAATACCACATTCATACATCAGACCTTCCCGGATCAGAGATGAAGCTGCCGCCTCTAAACAATTTGGTGGAACATATCAAAATGAGCCGCGAGAGCGTTCTGATTAAGGATACACGCAGCAATTCACACTGGCAGTTTCTGGCAGAGGAACCAGCTCGCTCCGTGGTCATTGCTCCTATGTTTGGGCGCTCAGCTTTGATCGGCCTGCTGGTACTTGTCCATGAACAGGCAGGCTATTTCAATATAGAACATCAACTATTACTACAGGCGATTGCCAGCCAGGCAGCGATCGCGGTGGAAAATGCACGCCTATACTCCAACCTGGCGCAGCAGCAACAAAAATTGTCTGCCATCCTCCAAAGCGCGGCGGATGCCATCATGATGTTTGACCCGGACGGCTGTGTATCTATGCTAAACCCCGCGGCAGAGAAGCTGTTCCCCGAAGAGGAAGTAAAACTCGGTCTGCCCCTGGCGCGCAGCCGTGGATACGATTCCTTGATTACGGTTTTAGATGAAACTTACATCTCGCGCGAAGGCATGATCAGGGAGATCCCATGGCCAGATCGCCGCATCTTCACCGGGCTCTTTACACCCATTACAGAAGGCGCTTGTGTTGTGATCCTGCACGACGTGACCCGTTTCAAGGAACTGGAAAAGGTCAAAGATGAATTCGTTGCTACCGCCTCACACGACCTAAGAAATCCGATTACCACCATCAGGGGGTACAGTCAGCTCATTAAACAAGCCGGTCCCATGAACGAATTCCAACTGGATTTTATTCAGCGTATTCAAAATGCCGCTGTCCACATGAGCGAATTAGTCGATAACATGCTGGATCTCACAAAAATGGATCTAGGTGTTGAGCTCAAGCGCGAAAGTATTGACATGGCATCCATGCTGGTGCAATTAGCAGACGAATTCAAGCCGCAGGCAAGCGCAAAGGAACAGACCCTTACTCTACAGCAAGCAAACTTGAGTTTCACTGTGGAAGGTGATGCATTGAAATTGGGTCAGGCATTAAGAAACCTTTTCAGCAATGCCATTAAGTACACGCCCAATGGGGGCAGCATCACCGTTGTCCTTGAACATGCATCCAACCGGATGGATATCAAAATCAAAGATACCGGCTACGGCATTCCCGCTTTAGACCTGCCACACATCTTCAACCGCTTCTACCGGGTTAGAAATAACGGCCATGATGAGATCCAGGGCAATGGACTAGGGCTGGCAATCGTGAAATCCATTGCCCAGCAGCACGGTGGCGATGTAACTGTGGAGAGTAGTTCTAGCGAAGGAACGTGCTTCACCTTTACTCTACCACTCGCTAGTGAACCATGAGCGTTACAACTATTCCCAACTTTTCTATACTTAATCCCAACGACCAGAATTGCTATTTCGCTGAAAATATGGCAGTAAAGTTGAAATTCTTCATTTTGAAAACATGAAAGGCAACGCAGCAGGGACGCTTGATGAAATTAAGGAATAAACATGATTAACAAACTTCGCTCATTTTTTACCCCCCCTGTCTTTGAGGATGAAGAGAAGACGCGTATCGCCGCGATCTTAAACGTGATTCTATACTCACTCATCCTACTATTGGTTCTGTTAGATCTGTCACTTGTATCCAGCAGCCTGTTCTCCGACCAGGCTGCGCCAGACCATTTCGTTTTTGTATTCGCCAGCGCAATCTTTGCAGGCTTGATTATTTTGATGCGCCTGGGTTTTGTCAAGCAGGTCAGCTTGGTGCTCTCATTTGTAATTTCAGGAGTGATCACATTTTCCCTGTATCGCTCGGAGGATGGAATGCTGTTATCTGTGGGCACAACAGGCTATTTCATTGCTGTGATTGTCGCCGGCTTGCTCTCCGGAGGTTGGTCTGCGTTACTTATTGCTCTGTTCAATGTATTGTCTCTTGGCACGCTAAATAGCTGGGCAAACCAGGGAACCATCTCTAGCCAGCCATTGCCTGAAAATTCACTGCTTACTCTCGGAGCGCTTTTTGCCTTATCGGCTTTGTTACTGGGTCTGGCGTTTCGTAGTATCCGCGAAGCGCTGGAAAAGGCGCGTCAGAACGAACTGGCGCACCTTAAAGCCAATCAGGAACTAATCGAATTTCAAGCCACACTTGAACAACGTGTGGCCGATCGTACGAAAGCGCTGGCGACCTCCACAGAGGTGAGCCGTCGTTTGTCTACGATTCTGGATCAAAAGCAGTTGGTGAACGAGGTGGTGGAACAGGTTCAATCTGCTTTCCATTACTATCATGCTCATATCTATCTGTTGGATGAATATGGCGAAGGGCTGATCATGGCAGGCGGCACCGGGGAAGCCGGACAAACCATGCTGGCGAACGGTCACAAGATCCCCACAGGTAAAGGTCTCGTAGGACGTGCTGCGGATACAAACATCGTTGTTCTGGTATCTGACACTTCATCCAGCCCGGATTGGCTGCCCAACCCGCTATTGCCTGAGACTAAATCGGAAGTCGCTGTGCCGATTTCACTCGGGGATGAAGTGCTGGGTGTTTTGGATGTACAGCATAACGTGGCTGGCGAATTAAGCCAGGATGATGCTGACCTATTGCTATCTATTGCGAACCAGGTCGCTATCGCATTGCGGAACGCGCGTTCTTATACAGAAGTGCAGGCTCGGGCGGAGCGCGAAGCACTGATCGCTTCCATCGGTCAGAAGATCCAGAGCACATCTACGGTGGAAAGCGCCTTGCAGGTTGCCATCCGTGAAGTGGGGCGCGCCGTCGGACAGGAAACCTTTGTACGCTTATACACGCAGCAGAGTGGAAAATAAGTGAGGCTCAAAATGTTGGAAAGAATTCGAAAACTTGTCGCTCCCCCTGTTTTTGAGAACGACGACAAAACACGCGAAGCAGCCTTATTGAACACAATCTTGTGGTCTCAATTGGGTGTTTTAGCAGCCATCAATATACTGTTTGGCGCACTAATCCTCAGCGGTGTAGAAACTCCGCCAGATATGGCCATCAGTTTCATTGCCGTTGCGATGTTCGCTGGAATGCTCGTAATGGTCCGTAAGGGTTTTGTTCGAGGCATTAGTTATGTACTTGCCTTCTCGATTACCGGGATCATTATTTATTCTATTGCACAATCACCCACCGTTAACCCTTCCACGTTGAGTGGCTTACTGATCCCTGTGATGATGGCAGGCCTTTTCGCAGGTGGTCGTGGCACAATTGTTGTAACCGCTGTAAACATACTCGCCTTGTCCAGCCTTGGATATTTCTATGAACAGGGCTGGGTAGTGTCGCCGCCGCTGGCAACTACTGATTTGATCTCATTCGGAGCCATATCCACCACATCGGCGTTTCTCTTGGCACTGGCATCCCGGGGTATTCAGGATGCACTCGCGCGCGCGCGGCGCAACCAGCAGGAGCTCTCTGCATTCGCTCAATCGCTGGAACAACGCGTCGCAGACCGCACCAAAGCCTTAGCTACCTCCACGGAAGTGAGCCGCCGGCTCTCAACCATTTTGGATGAGAAGCAGTTGGTGAAGGAAGTCGTGGAGCAGGTGCAATCAGCCTTCAATTATTATCATGCTCATATTTATTTGCTTGATGAAGTGCGCGGCGAACTACTAATGGCTGGTGGTACCGGAGAGGCAGGGCAGACTATGCTGGCACGGGGTCACAAGATCGCCGTAGGTAAAGGCCTGGTGGGACGCGCCGCCGAAACGAATGGGCCTGTGTTGGTGCCCGACACTTTATCCAATTCAGATTGGATCCCTAACCCACTCCTGCCTGAGACCAAGTCGGAAGCTGCAATCCCGATCTCCATAGGCGCGCAGGTGCTGGGTGTCTTGGATGTACAGCACAATGTCACGGCTGGATTAAGTCAGGATGATGCAGACTTACTGCTATCCATAGCCAACCAGGTAGCCTTCGCGGTACGAAATGCTCGTTTATATACGGAAGCAGAGCGCCGCGCAGAACGTGAAAGCCTGATTTCCGCAATCGGTCAGAAAATTCAGAATACATCCACGATAGAGAACGCATTGCAAGTTGCTGCCCGGGAATTGGGAAGCGCCCTCGGCACGCGCGACACTCGAGTAGTTTTGAAAGCTGGTACCTCGCCCAACAGTGGAACGCATAAATCGCCTCGATAAGCAAAGGCGAATGAAGGAGTTACGAATATGGCAAAGGCACAAACACCTCAGGATCATGAAGATGATGCCATGAAAGATAAGATTCGAGGCAAATTCGAGAAGGTGTTCTCAAGTGAGGAGCCTCCTACGTATGCGAGCATACGCGAAGTGGAGGCAATGAAGAGTCGCATCCAGGAGCTGGAAGAGAATCTTAGGCAGGAAGAAACAAAGGTTGCTCTAGCTGAAAGAGAGAAGTCTCAAAAGAGTGTTTACACCGTTCCATCGAAATCTTCTGCGCACAATGCTGCCAACCCTTCTAATTCCAGGGGGTGGTTTGCCAGGTTCTGGAGTTCGTTAACGGAACCACATTCAAGTATCACGGGAACCCGTGAACGAAATTCCGCGCGTCTTGCTGCGTCCTTCTTGTTTATTATCCTGCTACTGGAGCTTACAGGAGCGTTTGCTCGCGTTCCCCGTATTGGTCTGATCAGTGCATTGTCCGGGCAGATGATTTCAATCATCCCTACGCTGCTGGCTTATGTTCTCTCTCGGACAAGCTGGTACCGTGGGGCGATTTTCCTCTTCTCATTTTTCTTTGGTTCTCTAGCATATGTCACGATGGTCAGAAATGGGTCTGGTGCAGATATCAGCACGCTGATATTGGTATATGTGCCTCTCAGCCTGATCGTAGCCAGTACATTCCTTTCCTCGTGGGCTGTATTATTACTGGTTGGGCTAAACTTAGGAGCATTTTTCCTCACCACCAAGTTTGGCATTCAATACACCCCAGAAAATTTTGGCGCGCAGTCTGGCATTGTTATTACCATTGGAATGGTATTGATTTTGCTAGCCAACTTTCGCAAACGCAATGAACAGCAAACACTGCAGGAAATCAAAAACGTCAACGAAGAATTACAGCTGGCAAACACTGAATTGATAACGAGCCGGGAACAGCTGGAACAACGTGTTGCAGAACGCACACATGACCTCGAACTGGCGGCAGAAGTGGGACGTTATGTCTCTGAAAAAATAGGCGATCTAACCGGGATGCTTTCGCAATCGGTCGAGTTGATTCGCGCGAAATATAACCTTTATTACACACAGCTCTACCTGGTGGACACATCCGGACGTAGCCTGATCCTCCGCGCTGGCACGGGTGAAGTTGGCGCACAGTTATTGCGCCGTGGTCATCGCCTCGAAATTTCATCTTCATCCTTGAACGGACGCGCGGCTTCCGGTCGCCAACCTATTCTGGTAGTAGATACCCAGGAGAGCGAATACTTTCTACCCAACCCTTTATTGCCGCTTACGCGTTCCGAATTAGCTGTCCCTTTGATCGTCAACGAGAAAGTGGTGGGTGTTTTGGACATGCAGAGTGATCACCCTGGCACGTTCAAGGATACAAACCTGCCAGCCTTCGAAGCACTGGCTGGTCAGCTATCCATCGCGATTCAAAACGCATCCCTGTTTGCTGAAGCAGAAGTAGCTCGTGCCGAGGTAGAAGCGCGAACACAGCGGCAGACACAGGCAGGCTGGCAGGAGTTGCTCAATGCCGTCGAGCGTGGAGAAACAGTCGGCTATACTTTCGATCAGAAGAATGTCTATTCGGTCGCTCCCGATTCCCCTCTCCAAGATGAACCAGCGCTCAGCATCCCCATCTCAATCACCGGCGCGGAGGTGGGTGTCATTGAGCTCGATGACGAAACGGACCGAGTTTGGTCCCCCACCGAAGCCGAAATCGCCCGGGCAACTGCAAGCGTTCTCGGGCAACACATCGACAACCTGCGCCTGCTGGCACAAGCAGAAGAATATCGTTCAAAAGCCGAGCAGGCAGCTCGCCGGTTAACTCGAGAAGGCTGGGAAGCTTTCCTTAAGACTCGCAAAGAATTAGAAAGCGGGTACCTGTATGACCTCAATCAGGTACGGTCGCTGACCGAAGATCATAATGGCAGTCATCCCGTTGTTGCGCAGCCAATCGTGGTCCAAACCGAAACCATGGGAGAACTAGCGGTAGTATCAGAAGCCGAAACGAGCCAGGAGACTGCAGAAATCATAGCGACGGTGGCAGCTCAGTTAAGTGACCACATCGAAAATCTGAGACTGCTCGAACAAACACAGGAGCGCTCCCTGGAACTCGAGGAGACAGAAACTTTCCTTAACTCAGTCATTGAGAGTCTGCCGAACATGCTCTTTGTAAAAGATGCGGAAGAGCTGCGCTTTGTACGGTGGAACAAGGCAGCGGAAGAAATCGTTGGCTTCTCGCAAGAACAGATGCTTGGTAAAAACGACTATGACTTCTTCCCGAAAGAAGAGGCAGATTTCTTTACCTCGAAGGATCGACAGGTGTTGACAGAAGGAAAATCGATTGATATCGCGGAGGAAACGCTTGTCACACCCCACCGCGGTGCGCGATTAATGCACACCCGCAAGGCTCCTGTATACGGACTGGATGGCAAACCAAAATATTTGCTGGGGGTTGCCGAAGATATCACCGAGCAGAAGAAAGCGGAAGCAGCCCTCGCACGCCGTGCAACAGAATTGGCAACAGTGGCACAAGTGAACGCAACGGCGTCGACAGTGCTCGACCCCGATAAACTTCTGCAGGCTGTGGTCGATCTCACCAGGGAACGCTTCCAACTCTATCATGCTCACATCTATCTGACGAACGAATCGTGGAATACATTGCTTCTTGCAGCAGGAGCTGGCGAGGTCGGACGGCAAATGGTGTCTGACGGCTGGAACATCCCTATAGATCACGAACAGTCCATTGTGGCAAGAGCTGCCCGTAGTAAGCAGTCTGTGATTGCCAATGATTTAGTTCGCGATGCAAATTCCTCATTCCTGTCTCATCAGCTTCTGCCAGATACCCGATCGGAAATGGCGATTCCAATGATCGTCGGTGATAGGGTACTGGGTGTGTTTGACGTGCAGTCAGATACGGTCAACTATTTTTCAGAAGAAGATGCCAACATTTTCTTAACTCTGGCTACACAGACCGCCATCGCTCTGCAAAATGCTCGCCTTTATGTAGAACAAGCGGCAACTCTTACACAGTTGCGCGAACTCGACAAATTGAAATCGTCCTTCCTCGCGAACATGTCTCATGAGCTGCGCACGCCGCTGAACTCGATCCTCGGCTTTACCGATGTGATGCTCGAAGGGTTGGATGGCGAACTCACTGAGTATATGAACAACGATCTGCGCCTTGTCCAGAAAAACGGGCAACATCTCCTGCATCTCATCAACGATGTGCTGGATATGGCAAAGATCGAATCCGGACGCATGAACCTGCATCCCGAAACGTTCAGAGTCCATACCGTACTGGAAGAGGTCACTAGCATCACATCTACACTGGCTAATGAAAAGAACCTCTCGCTCGTGATCGACAAGGACTCCAATCAGGACATCGAAATCTATGCCGACAATACACGCCTGCGCCAGGTGATGATCAATCTCGTGAATAACTCAATCAAATTTACAGAAAAGGGTGAGATCAGCCTGTCTGTCAAATCAATCGACGGTGGACGCGTCCAAGTCACTGTGAAAGACACCGGTATCGGTATCCCGCCTGATAAACTTGACGCTATCTTCCAGGAGTTCACACAGGTAGATACATCCACCACACGTAAGGCCGGCGGAACAGGCCTGGGCTTACCCATCAGCCGCCGGTTGGTCGAAATGCACGGCGGGCGCTTGATGGCCTTCAGCACAGGGATCGAAGGCGAAGGCTCTACTTTCTTCGTAGAATTGCCGGTCGAAGCGCGCATCTCTGAAGTGATCGAAAAGCAGGAACGGTAAAATGGCAACCCCCAAGCATCTGGAATGCAATCTCTGCGGACACCAACAGCCTTATGAGCCTTTCGTTCCAGCCGTGTGCAAAAATTGCGAATCGCAATGGCTGGAAGCGCGCTATGACTACGATGCGTTCAAACGCGAAGTCCTGCGCGGACTTCCAAATCGCCCATCCAACATGTGGCGTTATCAGGATGTGCTGCCGCTGAACGATCCTGCCGCTCTGGATCTTTACCCTGCCGGCGGCACTCCGCTCTGGCTATCACAAAGATTTGCTCCCTTGCTTGGGCATACCTCTGTTTACATCAAAGACGAACGCTACGGGCCCACTTCCTCTTTTAAAGATCGCCAGGCAGCCGGGGCAGTCGCAGCCATGCTCGAACGCGGCGTGAAGGAAGCCGTGATTGCCTCAACAGGCAATGCCGCGGTCGCCTACGCCGCGGCGTGTGCGCGAGCGGGAATCAAGCTCTGGGTGTTCATGACGAGCCTCGTGCCGCAGGAAAAATTGCGTGAAGCGGCTTTGTTCGGTGCCGAGGTGATTCGCGTCAGCGGCAACTACGACCAGACAAAACAGATCGCCTCTCAGTTTGCACAGCGCCGCCAGCTTCTGCTTGATCGCGGCGCGACCTCCATCCCTGCACGCGAATCGATGAAGACCATCGCCTATGAAATCGTGGAACAGCTTGGCTGGCACGCGCCAGACTGGTATATCCAGGCTGTCAGTGGCGGATTGGGACCACTCGGGGTGTATCAGGGCTTCAAAGAATTATTCAATATGGGGTTGATCCATCGAATTCCTAAGCTGGCGATCATCCAGGCAGCGGGATGTGCGCCAATGGTCAACGCTTTCAAAGCCGGCAAAGATGTCGCTGAGGCTGTAATTCCGGAAACAAGCATTATTATTTTATCGACGGGCGATCCCGGTAAAGCCTATACGTATTTATGGAATCTCACGCAGCAGTTTGGCGGTACGATGGAGTCGGTGACGGATGCCGAGGCATTCGCAGCGATGCGGTCCCTGGCGAAAACGGAAGGGATGGCTGTTGAACCGGCAACCGCCGTCGCCTTCGCGGGACTCGAGAAGTTGATCCGCAATGGCACAATCCAATCCGAGGAAAGAGTTGTCGTCAATTGTACGGGGCACACATTCCCCGTCGAAAAACATGTGCTTGGCGATCAATGGGCAGTGGATGTACACTTAAGCAAAGATCAATCTCCTGCGCCTCGCGAAGGCTTGCAGGCTGCCTTGGAACACCTGGACGAAAAGACAACCACGGTTTTATTGATTGATGATAACCCGGACGATGCTCTGCTCATCCGGCGTTTGCTCGAAGGACGCAAAGCCTATCGGGTCTATCATGCCAAGGATGGCTGGGAGGGACTCTCGATGGCGCGGCAGAAATTACCCGACCTCATCGTTTCGGATCTCACTATGCCCGGAATCGACGGTTTCGGGCTTGTGGAAGAACTGAAACTGGATCCGCGCACAAAGGATATCCCGGTCGTAGTCGTTAGCGCGAAGGATATTACCTGGGAAGAACGAAAGAGATTGAACGGTCACATTCAAGCTGTCTATCAGAAGGGATCGCTATCCACGAAAAAGTTTGTGGACCAGGTGATCACCGTGATCGAAGAATATAATGAACCGCAGGGAGGGCAGATATGACGCCGACTATCCTCTATATCGAGGATCACCCGGATAACATGACGCTCGTCCGACGAATTCTCTACGCGGAAAATTACACGTTGATCGAAGCCAAGACTGGCTTTCAAGGACTCTGGATCGCGGAAAACCAGGATATAGATATGATCCTGCTGGACATCAACCTCCCTGACATTGACGGGTATGAGGTTGCCCGACGACTGCGCACCAGCAAAAAGACCAAACTGGCTCATATTCCGATCGTCGCTGTGACTGCCAATGCTATGAGAGGTGACGATCGAAAAATCCTGGATGCGGGCGCAGATATTTATATATCCAAGCCCATTAATATCCAGGAGTTATTGCAGACAGTCGCAGGTTTGATTACTAAGTAAATAAGAGGTACCAAATTATGACATACAACATTTTATATATTGAGGATAATCCAGACAACATGATGCTGGTTCAGCGCGCACTGGAAGCCCGCGGCTATCGTCTTTTGAAAGCCATGAAGGGCATCGATGGCGTTGCAACCGCGGAAAGCGAACATGTGGATCTCATCTTATTGGATATCAACCTTCCCGATATTGACGGATACGAGGTAGCGCGCCGTTTGCGCTCCAGCACCAAGCACGAACTGGCGCGGGTTCCGATCATTGCGGTCACTGCGAATGCTCTGAAGGGGGATGCCGAAAAGGCCCTGGAGGCTGGCTGCGATGTTTACATGTCGAAACCTATCAATATCCGGGAACTATGGGCGCGAGTGGAAGCATTCGTTCCCA
>JAICRQ010000196.1 GCA_025966435.1 Anaerolineales bacterium
AACCGCAGGGGAGAGGACGACAAAAGCCGGGCAGTGGTGGGAAGGGAAATTACTATCATATCGAGCTTCGGAGCGGCGATGACTTCGAGACGTTCCGCACGCAGGACGTGGGAGACCCGGGGCACCTGCAGCGTGTCGGCGGGAAACGCGCCGGCGGAGGCTGGTCGACGGTGAAGTGGCTGGTGAGCAAGGAAGATGCCCATGTAGAGGATGGCAAGCTTGTTGGGGATACGCAGGAAGCCAAAGACCTGCTCAAGAAGTTGCGATCCAAGCCGGTCCACATTCGCGGTGACCGGTTCCAGGCTAAACCGCGCCGGAACGTCCCCGAGCGTTCCAAACCGACGGCGGCTCAAACCCGCGCCCGGCGTCAGAACATCAAGAAGGCGCAGGCGGCGCGGTAACTAGTGAAAGAAGAGGTACGCGATGGCTGAAGCACGATCTAATGGTTTGCGATGTGAGGTATGCGGCAACGTATACGATAAAAGTTTTGAGATCCACATGCAGGGGAAAACGCACGTCTTCGACAGTTTCGAGTGCGCCATCCATGCGCTCGCGCCCACCTGCGCTCACTGTGGCTGCCGAGTGATTGGGCACGGCATGGAAACGGACGGCGTCTTCTATTGCTGTGCACACTGCGCAGAGCAGCATGGCATCCACGAATTCGAAGATCGTGTAGAACCCTGAGCCCAGGAGCAGCGAATGAAGCTTAGTGAGATCATGACCCGCGATGTGGTGATTATGCAGCCGGACGACTCTTTGCAGTCTGCTGCGAAGAAGATGCGGGAACGTAATATTGGTTTTCTTCCCGTCTGCGATGGCGAAGACTTGATCGGTGTGATCAGCGATCGTGACATCACGATTCGCGCCCTGGCAGACGGGATGGATGTTAGTATCATGCTCGGCCGCGACCTGATGACGGCGCCCGCAATCTATTGCTTCGATGACCAAGACGTCTCTGAGGCGGCTAAGATCATGGAAGAAAACCAGATCCGCCGGCTGGTGGTGTTGGGCCGCGACGATAAGCGGCTGGTTGGCGTGGTCTCTCTGGGTGACCTCGCCAGGCATGAACCAGCCGATCGTTCGGGCCATATCTTGCAGAAGGTTTCAGAACCGGATGGTTCCGAGAAAGCCAAGCTGGAATAACAGGCTGCTCTATCAATCTTATGGTTTGTTTCACCGCTGAGAACCAGCGGTGATCTGTTTAATAGCTTCGGATTTTGCCCCGAATCGCAGAGGTGGTATCATGTAGCATTCCATATGTCGAATTCATGACTTGAGGTTTTCATGTTCGGTTTTTTCAAAAAGCGTGAGGATGTATTTCATAAATTGATCCAGCAGCAGGCGTCGATTACGTATGAAGGCTTAAGACTGCTCGTCAAATATCTGGAAACGCAGAATGGCGAGATCGCCGAGCAACTGGACTTCAAGGAGAAGGAGGCGGATGAAGTCCGGCGGATCCTGATCGATGAATTGAACCGTACCTTCGTCACGCCCTTCGACCGGGAGGATATCTTCGCGCTTTCGCGTTCCATCGACGATGTGATCGATTACGCCGACAGCACCGTCAGCGAGATGGTCGTATTGAAAGTGCAGCCAACGAACTATATGCTGCGAATCGCCTCTTTGCTGAAGGATGCGGCGTTTGAGATCTATCAGGCAGTGCAGCGGCTGGAGAAGAACCCTACCGTCGCGACCGACCACGCCCAGCGCGCCAAGACGCTCGAGAACCGCGTCGAGAGCGTGTACCGGGAGGCGATCGCCGACCTGTTCCGAGGACCGGAGGATGTCCATCACATTGTCGAGATGTTAAAGCTGCGGGAGGTGTACCGTCATCTCTCCAATGCGGCAGATCGCGGCGATGAGGCTGCCAATATCATTGCGGATATTGTGGTGAAGAAAACATAACCCATGTCGTTGCGAGCCGCAGGCGAAGCAACACCTGCACTGCGTGCCGATGCATGTGTCTCCTCTTACACTAGAATATTGCTTGAAAAACAGGAGATTGCTTCATCACTCCGCTCCTCGTAATGACATATTTTCAATATGCCCATAGAACTGATTATTGTTATTGCCCTTGCGCTGGCCTTTGATTTCCTGAACGGGATGCGGGATGCCAGCAACATCGTCGCGACGATGATCTCGTCGCGCGCCTTCAGCCCGGCGACTGCCCTCGGGATTGCCACTGTTGGTGAGTTTATCGGTCCGTTTCTGTTTGGGGTCGCGGTCGCAAGGACGATCGGGGAAGATATCGCGGCTAGCGAGGTCTTCACGCTGGGGTTGATCGCGGCGGCGCTGATCGGCGCCATCCTCTGGAATCTGATCACCTGGTATTTTGGCTTGCCGGGCAGCTCGTCTCACGCGCTGATCGGGGGGATGGTGGGCGCGGTGCTGGTGCGTGCGGGTCTCGGTGCGATCAGGTTCGCCGGTGTGAGCAAGGTTGTGATCGCGCTGGTCGTTTCGCCGGTGATCGGGTTTGTGATCGGCTTTCTGCTGACACGCCTGATCTATTTCCTGGTGCGGGGGGCATCGCCGCGCATCAACGGCTTTTTCAAACGGAGCCAGATGGTCACTGCCCTGGTGATGGCCGTCAGTCACGGTAGCAACGACTCGCAGAAGACGATGGGCGTCATTACGTTGAGCCTAGTGATCGGGGGAGTCCTGCCGTCCTTCCAGGTGCCGACCTGGGTGGTGGCGGTCAGTGCCGCGGGGATTGCGATCGGGACGAGCCTGGGCGGCTGGCGGATGATCCGCACACTGGGTGGGAAGTTTTATAAGATCCGACCCCTGCACAGCTTTGCGACCCAGCTGACTTCGGCAAGCGTGATCCTCGCCGCTTCGCTCTTCGGGGTGCCCGTGAGCATCTCGCAGGTAGTGAGCTCGGCGATCATCGGCGTGGGCTCGGCGGAACGTGCCAGCAAGGTGCGCTGGAGCGTGGCGGAGGACATTGTCACGTCCTGGTTGATCACCATCCCTGCCAGCGGAATCATTGCCGCGGGGGTGTACTGGCTGATGGAAAGTTTGGGGGGATGAGAGATTAGAGATTGGGGATTGGTAATTAGTAATTATGGGTCGAGGGGGCTTTTGACTGCCAGTCCGCCGCGCTGCAGGACGTGGGTGTAGATCATGGTCGTTTTGACATCCTTGTGACCGAAAAGCTCCTGCACAGTGCCGATATCATAACCGTTCTCAAGCAGGTGTGTGGCAAAGCTATGGCGGAATGTATGCGGTGACACAGGTTTGTTTACTTTGGCGCGCCTAGCCGCCTGTTTGACGGCTTTCTGAAGATTTGATTTGTGCAGATGATGACGCTGTTTGACACCTCTGATGGGGTCGATGGAGAGATCGGACGCCGGAAACACGTATTGCCAGGCGAACTCACGGTTAGCATTTGGGTATTTCCGTTCCAAGGCATAGGGAAGATAGACAGTACCGTAACCTTGCGCGAGGTCGAGTTCATGCTGTGCTTCCACCTGTTTCAGGTGGAGACGTAGCGTTTTAAGCAGGACTTCTGGAAACATGGTAACACGGTCATTTTCGCCTTTTCCGTCGCGGATAATGATCTGATGGTTGGCAAAATCCAGATCCTTAACGCGCAGGCGTAGAACCTCCATAAGACGCAAGCCGCTGCCGTACATGAGCTGTGCCATGATTTTATAGATGCCATCCATTTGGGCAATGACCATTTTTGCTTCGTCCCTGGAAAGGACGGTCGGGATCCGCTTGGGTTTGGTAGGACGGATGGCAATTAAAGCTTTCTCATCTAATTGAATGCCAAGAACGTTGCGGTAGAGATAGAGAATAGCACTAATGGCTTGATTCTGTGTGGAGGCTGCAACGTTTTTCTGGTTAACGAGATAGGTGATGAAGTCGTTTATTTCCCCCACACCCATCTCGCGGGGATGGCGCTTGTTATGATAGAGAATGTACTCGCGGACCCAGCCAACGTACGTCTGTTCGGTACGGAGAGAATAATGGCGGTTGCGGATGAACTCGCTATACTGGTCGAGTAGCTTTTTGGCTTTTTCTGGTCGTGTTGGGGAAACAGCCGGAGGTTGCGATGAGTTCTCGCGGAGCGTATCTGTCATGTTGATTCCGTGTTGATTGGCTATTGATTTTTGAGCGCTGTGCATCTATACTCGTTTCCGTCTAAGTAATATAAAGGTACTTAAGCGGAATTATTCTGGATATTATCACCAAATTAGGGTCTTATATAGAAAGCTTCCTTATAAAAGTGGGAGTCTGCGCGTTTTCAGGCAGTTTTCTTAACTTGAGGTTGGTTCCGGCAAAGCGGCGTTGTCTCCTCCCGCCCCAAGTGGGTAGTGCTAGCCGTTAGGCGGCATAAACAAATGAAAAGAGCATCAATAAATGATAACTATTGATATGAGCGAAATAAGAGAGATGGCAAAGCTGTTGGCGCCAACGGCTGATTTCGACGGCTTGTACACATTTTATTATGATGAAACAAATAATATAAAAAAATTCTATGTAAGAGAGTTTGACTTTAATTCTCACTTTACAGAGAATTTTGTGCTGGGCGGATTAGTCCATGAAGGCCCCGCACCCGATGTACAACCACTTATAAATAGTCTCAAGCTGCAAAGAACCATCAAGGAAGTAAAATTCAGACACATTGCTAAAGGTGACTTTCTCGAGTGCTTGAAATCACAAAAACTAAATTTATTTTTAAAGTTTGTCAAAAGCAATAATTTGTATATTCACTATGCAAGCTTAAATATACTCTACTGGTCAGTCATAGACATCGTCGACTCCGCAATAGCAAACTCCGAAGTAAGTCAAATGCTGGGGCTAGAATTTGCCAATGAACTGAGGAATGATCTTTACAAGCTATCAAAGCTTGAGATCAACTCGATAATAGCTCTGTTTCATAAGTTTAAATATCCAAATATCAAAAAGAATTCGGTTTTATTCTTTATCGAAGAATTAAGCAACCTGCTTGAGGAGTATATAGACGATCGCGAATTTCATTTTGGCTTAGAATCGCTCAGAGAGATATTGAAAGAATCAAGAAAAAAAGAAACCTTGCCTTTTATCATGGATGAGGAAGATTTTATTTTGATTAAAGATTTTTCTCAGTTCTATTTACAGCCCATCTATATGTTTAAAAATTCGACACACATTTTTGATAATGAGGACACAATAGCCAAAATAGTGAAAGAGTACAAAATTCTGGATGGTCCTTTACAAATAAAAAATTACTCATTTGTCGATTCAAAGACAAGCCAACTCACACAGCTATCAGATGTTCTTGTTGGTCTGATCGGAAAACTATTTGGCTATATAAATACCAGCTCTAGAGGCACAATAGAAGCTGATCTCCGTTCACTGACTTCAACTCAAGGTGAAAACCTAGACTTGCTCTTGGATCTAATTAACAAATCGCATAACAAAAATATTGGATTTCTGCAAACAATGGATAGCTATGAGGAAATGTCCAAGCTCGAATTCATTTTCGCCAAGCGGAATAAGCTTTAGGCATAACAAAGCCATGAACTCGGGGACAAAAACTACGTTGGGCTCTGCAATTATCCAAACTCTACAAAAGATTGCGATCCTGCTTAACACAGCGTATACCCGACCCCTGGAAAAGCACCAGGACTATCGTGGTGGGACTGCCGCTTCGCGGCGTGCGCGTTTTCAGGCAGTTTGCGTGGCTTGAAGCTAGTTCCGGCAAAACAGCGCTGCCTCGTCCCGGGAGAGCACCGGGATGGTGCCCAATCCCGCCCACCTGCTGGTAACGCCAACCGTTGGGCGGTTCTTGAGTATAGTAAGAAAAAGTACTTGACAAATTGAGCTAACAAGTGTATCTTTTTTGTAGATACAGAAAGGAGAGCCTGATGCTCACAAAAGTTCAAAAATGGGGCAACAGCCTTGCTTTACGAATTCCAAAGGCGTTTGCCCAGGATGCACAATTAGAAAATGATTCGTTGGTGGAAATTACTCTCGTCGAAGGTCAGATTATTGTTACGCCCGTCGAAGCACCCAGTTGGACACTCGACGAATTACTAGCTGGGATCACTAAGAAGAATATCCATCACGAAGTTGATACGGGCTCAGCGGTTGGAAATGAGGTTTGGTGATCGATGGCCTATATTCCTGATAGCGGTGACATCGTTTGGATCACCTTCAATCCACAAGCAGGGCACGAGCAGGCGGGGCATCGCCCTGCTTTAGTTTTGTCCCCCGCCGCCTATAATGGGAAAGTTGGTTTAGCGATCCTTTGTCCGATTACCAGTCAAATCAAAGGCTATCCTTTTGAAGTCGTAATCCCTGATGGTCTAGAAATTCGTGGCGCAATATTATCTGATCAAGTGAAAAGCCTTGACTGGAAAGCCAGAAAAGCAGAATTTGGTGGTAAGTTGCCTTCTCACACATTTAATGAGGTTGTGCAAAAGCTGAGCACCTTAATCCGCCTAGTCTTGTGAACGCAAGAAAACGCCCAACACAGCGTGCACCCGACCCTCGGCAGAGCACCGAGACCACACTGGCACCGTACGTGATTTGCGTAAGCAAATCATGCGGGTGTGGTGGGAGTCGCCGCGTTTTCAGGTTGTTTGTGTGGCTAGAGACTGGTTCCGGCAAAGCGGCGTTATT